>JBNJLU010000150.1:0-5331 GCA_050591185.1 Candidatus Nitrosocosmicus sp. | reverse complement strand
TGCTGGAAGAATTTATAGCTTTTCTACATATGCCTATTCTTCCACTCCTGATGGATTGGATATGGCCTATCGGGCTGGATTGGCTTTAAAAGATATGGAATTTGTTCAATTTCATCCTACTGGCATTTTACCCTCTGGAATATTGATTACTGAAGGAGCAAGAGGGGAAGGCGGCTATCTGATTAATTCTACAGGAGAGCGTTTTATGAAAACATATGCGGGAAATAAATTGGAGTTAGCAGCCAGAGATGTGGTTTCTCGTTCTATGATAACTGAAATTCAAGATGGTAGGGGGTTCAAACACGAAACAGGCGTAGATTGCCTTAAACTAGATTTGAGACACCTTGGAGGAGAAAAAATTAAAGAAAAATTAGCCGGAATTAGAGAAATCGGAATAAAGTTTTCTGGTATTGATATTATAGATGAACCTATTGAAGTGAGGCCTGTTTGTCATTACATGATGGGAGGAAACCACTCAAATTTAGATGGTGCTACAGAATTAAATGGTCTATGGGTTGCGGGAGAAGCTTCATGCAATAGCCTACATGGGGCTAATAGGTTGGGTGCAAATTCAACTTCCGAATGTTTGGTTTGGGGTACCATTACTGGTGAACTAGCTGCAAACTATTCAATTAAACATAAGCATAACTCAATTAATATTGATAGTCAACAAATTTCCCAAGAAGAAAAACGAATATTCGATGGAATATTTAGAGGGCGAGGCGGGGTAAATCCATACGAGGTGAGAAAAGAATTAACTGATACCATGGATGAAAAAGCATATGTCTATAGAACCGAGTCTGCTCTTACTGAAGGCTTGAAAAAAATACGCCACCTCAAGTCTTTGTCTTGGAAACACGTTGACGATCAAGCCAAGGAGTATAACACTAATTTCATTAATGTGATGGAAATTGATTCTATGCTAAGGGTTGCCGAGGTCGTGTTACTAGGTGCACTAAACAGACGTGAATCCAGGGGGGCCCAGGCGCGAATTGATTATGATACGCGTGATGATAATAACTATTTAAAACATACACTTGCATATTATAACGATGAAGGCGAACCTAAAATGAGGTGGCATCCTGTCACATTTACGCGTTATGCTCCTGTAGAGAGGCGATATTGAATGGATACTGTTTCCAATAATAAAGATAACAACAATATCAATTCTGGACGTGAAGGTATAAGGGGATGGCTTAATCCAACACGATATGGCTGGGAAAGGGTGTCCTATTGGCTGCAGCGTTTGACGGGCTTATTTTTATTGGTGTATTTCGTTGGCCATGTATATGAAACCAGCTCTATTACAAATGGTATTGATGCGTGGAACAGTATGTTAGAATTAACCCAAACTATTGGCGGCCATATTTTCCTTATACTTGTTATAGGCACAAGTACTTTTCATACAGTTAACGGAATACGTCTTATTTTTACAGAATCAGGCAAAGGTTTGGGAAAACCTGGCAGACCCGACTATCCATACAACCCTTCATCTTTAAATTACATCCAAAAATCAGGTATATGGGTTGCTTTATTGTTGGCCTGCATTGCAATGCTATATGGCGGAATGGTCCTATTTGGAGAAGGCGGTTAAGGTAAGAACGAAAATGATGATCATTACAATAACATGCATAGATATTATTAATTTAAAATATCGGTATAGGAGTGAATTATAACATATGGCGTTATTGAGATTACGGGAAAGCCAAATAACAAAAATTCACTATTTGACTGGAATTTTGTCTTTATTTGCTGTAGCTATACATATTATATTTCGGCTTATTATGCCATTTGGCCAAAGTTTATCGTATGAAAACGTAGTAGCTAATTATCACAATATCTTTTATGTTATACTTTTAGAGTCTATCCTAGTTTTGATATCTATTCATGGCTTCAATGGGCTAAGGATTATTTTGATAGAGCTAAAGCAATCTCATAGATGGGAATCCACAATAACTATATTGGTGTTGATATCTATGGTTGGTGTAATAGCGTATGGTACAAGAACAATTGTTATTGCGAGCGGATTATGATGTGCTTGATAAAAATTACTACTATGACCAATGTATGCTTCTTATTATTTGGTAGGAATGATAAATAAAGTAAATAATTGGGTGAATGATAAATATGAGCAATGAAGATGATAAAAAAGCAATTTTAAAGGTATACAGAACTAATTATAACCAAGATGATTCTCCGCATTACGATAAATTTGAAGTTCCCGTTAAGCGTTGGACTACTGTTTTAGATGCTCTGTTACATGTAAAAAGTTATTCGGATAGTAGTGTTGGAATTCGTTATTCTTGTAGAATGGCTTCTTGTGGCTCATGTGGAATGAAAATAAACGGTAGACCCCGCCTTGCTTGTTATACAAAGATATCTGAGTTAAAGGATGATGTAGTAGTTTGCGAACCTTTACCTAATTTCCCTAGAATAAGGGATCTGGTTTCTGATTTTTCTCAATTCTTTAGTCATCACAAAAACATGAAACCATTTATTCAAAATGACAAAGTTTCACTTGACATTGATGACAAACATGACCTTGTTGAATTTGAGCAGACGCATGAAGATGTTGATAAATACCTCCAATTTTCATATTGCATAAGGTGTGGCCTTTGCTACTCTGCATGTCCAACAGTAGCAACGGACCCTAAATTCCCAGGACCTCAAGCATTATCCCAAGCATACAGATATGAAGCAGATAGCAGGGATGATAGCAAAAAGACTAGATTTAATATAATTGATGAGAGGCATGGCATTTGGAGATGTCATTTTGCGGGATCATGTAGTGTTGTATGTCCCAAAGGTGTTGATCCAGCACTAGGCATACAACTCCTTAAAGGCCATATGCTTGGATTATCGAAAAACAACAAAAAGCTTTCAAATTTGAGAACAAAAAACAAAGAATAGAGATAATGGTTATCATCCATTTAACTCAATTTTATATAAACCGTATAGGGTAGATTGGTTTTAATTTAACCTACTAACCTTTTTTTATTGAAGCCTATTCTGATTGTTTTGAGTCTTGACCTGTGTTAGTCGTAGATTCATTTGTTGTTGATGCAGATTTGGGGGATTTACTTTCATTAACCTGTTTGTTTATTGCTTCTGCCATGAAATGATTGCTCACATTCACTTTTACATCTTCTATGCCTTCAACCTTACAGATATTGTCTTTTACATCTTGAGCTATTTTGAAGCCAAAAACTGCAGGACAAAACGGACTAGTAAGATGTAAATCAACATTCACTTTTCCCTGTTCTATATCTACCTTGTCTATTAGCTCTAATTCCATGATTGATACTCCGATTTCTGGATCTACTATTTTTGTGAGTTCTTCGAATATCTGACGCCTTGTGAGTTGCAAATCCTGAGACATATTTGTATATTATTATCTTCCTATTTATTAATTATTTAAATTAAAACTTATTAATATTGCCAACTGAATAAAAATTTTTAATGTATAGATCGAGACCACATGGGAATTTAGATGATTCTGCACTTTCCTTTCTGTCTTCCGTATATGATGACCATAACTTGCTCTATTATGATATTATAGGTAGTCAGGCTCATGTTGTAATGTTATATGAGGTTGGTGTATTATCAAAAAAAGAATTAAAAAAAATACTAAAGAGTACAACTAGTTTATTGAACAATGCCAGTTTATTAAAAGAATTTGGAAACTCAAATTCTGAAGACATACATGAGTTAGTTGAATCTGCAATTATTAAGATGACTGATATGGAATCAGGCGGAAAAATGCATACTGCACGATCAAGAAACGATCAGGTTGTTTTAGATATGCGAATGAAAGCACGAGACGATATAAATGACATATGTCAAAATTTGATCGTTTTGACTTCTTCTATAATCAAAAGGGCAGAAGAAAATATCGATTCCATAATGCCTATGTATACTCATTTGCAACATGCGCAATTAGGGGTTTTTTCTCATTATTTACTGTCTTATGCTTATTCGTTAATTCGTGATTTTGACAGATTCTTTGAATTATATGATAGGATTAATTGTTCTCCATTAGGCGCCTGTGCTATTGGTGGTAGCAGTATCAATATTGATAGGGAAAGAGTTTCATCTATGTTGGGATTCTCGGGTTTAATTTACAATAGCATAGATGCAACTAGCTCACGCGATTCATTGATAGAGTTTGCATCCAATTCTCTAATATGCATGTTAAACTTGTGTAGAGTGTCTGAAGATCTAATTTTATGGGCTACTTCTGAATTTGGATTCATATCTTTAGATGATGGGTTTAGCTCTTCCTCTTCTGTTATGCCGCAGAAAAAAAACCCTGATCCACTTGAAATAATACGGGGAAAGACTGGCCTGGCCACCGGGATTTTGCAATCCATATCTTCAATTATGAAAGGACTTCCGTCTGGTTATAGTAGAGATCTGCAGGAAATCAAGCCTTCCTTGTGGAAAATGTCATCTATACTGGAAGATTCGTTATTGATAACCAATGGCATAATTAAAACCCTTAAAATCAATAAAAAAAGGATGTATGAGATTTCATCCGAAAGCTATGCAATTTCACTTGATATATCTGAACAGCTGATTAAGAGAAAAAAAATTTCATTTAGGTCTTCACATAAATTAGTTGGTGGACTCGTTGACTATGCGATAAAAAAAGGCAATACTCCACTTAACCTATTAAGTATTGATGATATTTCTCGGTTTTTAACCAACACTGATTTCTCAAATTATGGTATAACCCCAAATGATCTCTATATGTTAATTAAAGATGTCACTCCAGAAAATTCCATTAACTATAGGATTACTAAAGGTTCCCCAAATAAAAAAGAACAATTGGAAATGATTCAATTTTTGAATCTAAAGATAGGTGAATACCAAAAAAAAAGTGAAATGCGGATAGATTCTCTTAGAGATAAAATGAATGAATTAAGATTTACTATTGAAAAACATATAGATGATGACCCCTCTTAATTTGTATCTATAGAATGTAAAAAGAGGGGGGATAATTTCCTTAGAAATCTTAGATTTAAATTATCCTATAAACTAATTGTATTGATGTCAGAAGTACACTCACAACCTAATCAACAAAACAATGAAAATAGCTCTACAAGAGACTCCATATATATCGGGAAGAAACCTTTAATGGCATATGTAACTTCTACACTAATCCAATTAGCTAATCAGCCATCTGTAACTATTAAAGCAAGAGGGTTAAGCATTGGACGAGCTGTAGATGTATCTCAAATAATATTGAAACGAATGGAAAATGCAGGTTATTCTATCGGTGATATCAAAATTGGATCAGAAACAGTTCAAGCAGAAGATGGCAGAACAAGA
>JBNJLU010000149.1:0-5353 GCA_050591185.1 Candidatus Nitrosocosmicus sp. | reverse complement strand
GTTTTATACTTTCGGATTGTTTTTGAGCATTATTAATTATTTTAGAATACTCTTGTAGTATATTTGAACGGGAAGATTCTAAATTATTTAAGGATTCATTGTATGCAGAATCTATCTTATTGACAAATTCTATCTGAGATTCAGATAAAACCCTATCAATAGTTTGTTCCAAAGGTACGATAGAACTCATTACAACAAAAGTTCTATATAAGGGAATTTTAACCTTTGGTGTTAATATAAAAGATAACCCAGATAAGTAAGAAATTAGTTCAATTTTTTCATATAAGTATTATTCTCCTCTGCATGCCTCACAAGTAAATGATCCATCTGCATACAATAGAAAATCAGACCAATCACCACACTCATCACAATATCCAGATACATTTCGAGGAGAGCGTCCGATTTCTCCCCTTATCAATAACGCTTTTTCAGATACTACGTCAAATAATTCCGGTGTAACTGCCAGAACATCAGATACTGAAATAATCCCAACTACATTGTTTTTGTGGGTTACACCCAAGCGTTTTATGTTATGTTGTCTCAAGAGTCTTGCTGCAGAGGTAATGCTTTCGTCACCATTGATTGTTATCAGCTTTTGCATTATATCAGATGCTTTTATTCCTGATGGAGTTGAACCTTTTGCAACGGCTTTAGTGACAATATCCCAATCGGTCACAATTCCCAAAGGCACGTCATTATTTAAAATAACAATACTCCCAATTTTAGCTTCACCCATAAGTTTTGATATTGTAATGATATCATCGTCGGGTTTTGCATGAACAATGGGACTATTCATAACATCACTAACCAATATCCTTGTGGTCATTCCGGTGTCTTCATCCCGAATATCTTTAGCCATATCAAATCTTCATAATCTGAATTTAATTACTTTTCTGTTATTTTAATAAAATTGTCTTTTAAATCGCCTTTCTCGATAGGTAATAATTTGCACTGGCCAACAGGTAAAACTCTCACTATTTCATCTATTGACAAACTTTTGAGATGTTCAACTATGTCTTTTGGAAAATCATTTTTAATTGAATAGTCCACAAAATCTGCTTTGATTTTTTTTGAGGCTTTGACTACATCTAAGCCAGAAGGCAATAAGTTTCTCATGCATATTGATCTTTTTTTTACGGCATGATATGGCCCAACAACAAATAGCGATTTATTATCAATAAAAGACAGTCCAATGGCCAATTTGATCTCCATATTCTTTACGAAATTTCTTTTTCCCTCTATTACAAATGATCCTTTAGGAAGGTATTGTCCTGTAGGAGCACCCTTTTTTAATTGAGAAGAAAGAACCCAATATGCGTCAGAGCTTGACAAACCACTTTTCCAAGATCTACTAAAAGATACTGTGGCTTGAGCCACCTCTATAATACTTTGAGATATATCAGTATTGGAAATATTAGCGTTTTGTAATATAAAAAATGGAGACCCATTAACCTCAGCATGAAACACATAATCATTTTCCGTAAGTAGTTTGCGTATAATTACAGAATTAGATGAGGCATCTTTTCCGCCTATTGCAAGAAGACCATCACTTGTAAAAAACCACCTATATTTTTCATACCATTCCTTATTAGTTAACACTTTAACACCAGGCAAGGGTTTTTTGTCTTTTTTTTGTTTGAGTTTATCTATTTGTTCCAGTAATTTTAATTGAGAGTTTTCAATGGTGATTAAGCCTCTTTCCTTTTCTTTTGCAAGGCCAAATAAAGATGAAGAAAGTTTTGGGAGATTAAAGTTATCTGAATCCAAAGGCATTTTTTCATCAACAATTTCCAAAATATATTTTCCTCTAATATTCAATATTTTTGCATTAGAATCAAAAAGGATTTTTTGAAAGACCGGCGTTTCGATGTTCATCATAGCGTCCATTTGTTGCATAAGTAATGTGGCAAAATCTCTCAATTTAGCCGATTTTGAGATTACAAGGTTTTTAGCTTTTTCTTGCTCCTGTAAATCGTGTTCTAACAGTTCCAAACGCTTTTCTAAATCAGAATTTTTTGTGGCATCACTATTAACAATAAGATTATTTAGAAATTCATCAACTGCGTCAGAATATGAGCTAAATTTTTTAATTTGGTTTATATCAACAGTAGAAGGAATTATAGGGCTAATATCCGCAGGATTACCGCTTTCATCCAAAACAATACAAGGTTCATGACCAATACCATTGGAAATATTTTTAATTAATAAAATTAACTCGTCAAACAAACTTTCAAATTCATCATCCGATATTTCTTTGATTTTTTTGTTTTTAGTCCCCGAGTTATTTATTATATGTTCGACAAATTTCTTTGAAATAGAAAGATTTCGTCCAAGCCATTTTTTGATATCAATATTTCCTTCTCCTTCTCCTTTAGTTGTATTAACCAGTGATAGAAAATTTTCAAAATTTATTGAAAACGGATTGACTCCTCTTGGTGGTGGTGGAGCATAACTTAATCCGGGTTTTAAAACCCTATGTCTTACATTTATTGGATTGATAAGCGCCAGAATTTTTAATGATTCATTGCATAATATGACATTCCCATTACCAAACAATTCAATAATTAAATGATATTTTGATCCATTGACATTTTGAAAAATAAATTGCACTATCCTTTCTCCCTCAAAAACAGATACATCCGTTAGTTTAGAACGCTCTAATTCAGACTTTATTTTTTTTATTGCATCATTATCTTCAACTATAGAATATTTGTATTTTGTAACGCATATTCCAAAAGTAGATACAAGCAGCGAAATATCATTTTTTTGGGAGTGGTGGAATTTTAGGACCAAAGAACTCTTTGTGATGGGGTAAATATTGCTTACATAATAAACATCATCAATAATTTCCTTAATATGATTCACAAGGAATTTTAATTCTATTTCTGAAATAGACATCCAATACTATAAACACAATATTGATATAATAACATAAGAAATGTATTATATATTTTTATAACTATTGTAATAGAAAGTAGTAGGAATTAAATGTGGCGGATAAAAAACAATAGCGCATATACTTGGACGTTCTAGACAAAATTTATTATATGAGAACTATTGCCGCTGCTATTGCAGGATCGTTATTAGGAATAATAATAAAACCTCAAGCAGACCAAGCTAACACCATAGGAATTACAATATTAGTTGGAATTATCTTTTACTATATATCACACATTATTGCCAAGAAAATGGCTGTGGAGATACCTAAAGATAAAAAGAAAAAACTAGTAACAAATGGAATTTTCGCTTTTATTTTCATGCTATTCACATTTATGGTAATAATATTTACCGTACTGAATCAACACATCGTCTGAAATGAATGGTAAATCATTTTGGGAGCACAAGACCCCAGGCATTCCAGACGATCTATTCGATAGAGTTGATAAAGTGCCTATAACAAAAGAAGAGATAAGATCAATAATAATAAGCAAATTACGCTTAAAAGAAGGATTTGAATCTATAGATATTGGTTGTGGTAGTGGTAGTATATCAATTGAATTAGCTATCCAAACCAAAACCTCAGTGTATGCAATAGATAGTGACAAAAATGCAATTGATCTAACTGAGCAAAACACATCAAAGTTTGGATTACAAAATAAAATAAAAACAATACAAGGATTAGCACAAGAAATTTTGCCGAATCTGCCATATGTAGACGCAATTGTTATAGGAGGAACTACAGGCGACACAGAAAAAATAATAAAACTAGCAATAGATCGCCTAAACAAGGGAGGCAGGCTAGTTGTCACCTCCATACTGATAGAAACGATTTACAAAACTCTTAAAGCAATAGAAGATTCAGAGTTATTGGAGATTGACATAAGCCAAGTAACGGTAGCAAAATCAAAAAAAACTAGCTCTGGAACCATGATGATTTCAAGAAATCCTGTTATTATTTTTTCAGCCACCAGATAGATACAAAAACTTTAATTGATATTTTTGAAAGTGGTTTTATGGTATATCCAAAACTTTATTGTATAGGGTGTGGTCCAGGTGATCCAGATTTACTCACTTTAAAGGCAATAAACATTATTAAAAATGCAGACATAATTTATACACCTACCGCTAGAGAAGGAAAGCCAAGTGTTGCCCTATCGATAGTGGAAGGATTTCTCAACAAAGATACGGAAATTCAGCAATTGGTTTTTCCAATGATTAAAGACTTTAACAAATTAAAAGAAAATTGGAAAGACAACACCAAAGAAATAACAAATTCCATAAGAAACGGAAAAAGAGCAATATACCTAACTGTCGGTGATCCTTCTCTGTATAGTACTTGGATTTACATTTACAGAGAGATAACCAATGCACATAAAGATATAGAAGTAGAAGTTATACCCGGTATAACATCGATTTTTTCGTTTTCTGCCGAAATAAAAACACCGATAGGAGAGGGTGAGGAGATAATAGGAATAATTCCCGCATGCTATAACCTCGATAGACTAAAAACCGCTGCACAATGTTGTGACACATTGATATTTTTAAAAGATGGAAGATATTTTAATAGCGTATTGGAAATATTGATGGAATCGGGCTTTCCAGGAGAATCAGAAATTTTCATAGCTCAGGATGTGTCTACCAATAGCGAAGCATTGCAAAAAAAGAAACTATCAGAACTATTAAGGAATCCAAATGAAAACAATGATAAATACTTTTCAATCATGATAGCCAAAAAGAAAAAATGATGCAAAAAAATACGGTTTATTTTGTAGGTTCAGGTCCGGGTGATCCAGAACTAATAACAATAAAGGCAAAGAGAATACTAGAAAACGCAGATATTGTAATATATTCAGGATCTTTATTGAATCATGAAATATTAAATTTTGCAAAAAAAGAAGCCAATTTATTTGATGCAGCTAAATTAGACAGGAATGAGATATATGAAATTCTTAGGGATTCCACAAAAAACGGCAAGCTCGCAATAAGGTTCCATGATGGAGATCCCGGCATTTTTAGTACAATAAGGGAACAAATAGACAGATTAGAAAAAGATGGGCTCTATTGTAAAGTAATTCCAGGGATAACATCACTGCTTGGTGCGGCAGCATCTATGAATTTGGAATTAACGCTGCCAGGTATAACCCAAACAATAATAATTACACGAGCAGAATTTAGAACAGCTGTACCAGATAGAGAAAAAATTTCAGAACTATCAAAACACGGTGCCACCATGGCTTTTTATCTTAGTGTGCATTTACTTGATAGGGTCATAGAAGAATTATTGAAAGGTGGAATATACAATAACCAAACCCCCATTGCAATTGTATACAAAGCTACATGGGATGAAGAAAAAATAGTAAAAGGTACAATCGAAACCATATCTAAAAAAGTTAAAGAAAATAGAATAGTAAAA
>JBNJLU010000148.1:0-5400 GCA_050591185.1 Candidatus Nitrosocosmicus sp. | reverse complement strand
GAGGCTGCTTCAATAACTGCAGCATCACTCTATGGGATTGATGTTCTTAAAGGGGGAAAGGATTTGATGTTAATGAGCGTAGGTGTTTTTTCAGACTATGATTTCTATAGAGCGATTATACACCTTGTTAAAATGAAATCCGGCAATGTATTTCTACCGTCAGGGGCGATAGGTGGGATAGACCTAATTAGAAGCATAAAAAACCATATAGATTCAATTACTTTGACAACAACCAAGAATAACAAATCATTGAAAGGCGCACCTTTTTTTACAAATTTTAAAATAAATGTAGATGAAATATTAAACAAACAAGTTATTTTTGAGGGCAATGCAGAAGATGCAATAAAACAATTTCCTTCTAATGTCAATGTGTCTGCTTTAATAAGTCTAGCTGGAATAGGATTTAAACAGACTAATGTAAAGATAGTGGTAGATCCAGAGGTAACAAACAATATCCATGAGATAGGCGTAAAATGGAAATTTGGGGAGTTTACAATCAAAATTAGCAATAGGCCAAGTCCCAAAAACCCAAAGACAAGTTATTTGGCAATCTTGTCTGCATTGGAGTGCTTGAGGTCTATTTGCTCTCCTGATTTAAAGATTGGATCCTAGTAGACGCCCAACCTTATTTCATAATAAATAAGGATGTATATCCACGGCTTTCCATTGAAACATTGTTTTCAACTTCCTCCGCTTTTATTGTAATGGATATGACATCTGTTGTGTCAAATTTCTTCGGTTTTACCAATATAAAATCATCAAGCAAATCTGAAGGTTCAAAGCACGTGTTGCTATAATTAAACTCAACAGGGTTACTTGAGCTGATTAAAAAAACCTGATCCTTGTCATAATTACAGATTCTGATTTGTCTTCCTGTTCTTGGAAATGCCTTGAGGCTTATCTTTATTGATTTTTTGTCGTGGATTATGTATCTGCTGCTATTGTTTGCGTAAATGTCAAACTTAAAAGGGTACCCCGCTGTATTCTCTGCCATTTTATTAATGCCATCATTCATTATGATGTCTATTTTTTTAATGGTGTCCCCAAATCTGAATATAAAATCATTGGTAGTTTTTACAATATTGTCGATTGTTGACTTTCGAGTATTTTCTTCATCTGCTGAGAGCTTATACCGATCTACCCAATCTTTATAATCTTTGCTTATATCAATAATGAAATCTGCACAGGTGTTTTGGTAATCTTCGATACTTGTTGCTCTTTCAGAATCAACATCAGAGGCAAAAAACATGATACCATATGTTGTTGTATTCTATTTAACTTATTAATTAAAATTTAGCAATATGGTAGAATAGAGTGTATAAAATAAATGGGAATGGATGAATTTACTTCTCTAATCACGGATCTTGCAAATAACATTAACAGCAATATGGAATTTTTCAGGTCATCATCAATAACAAAGCCACATCTTGCTTATAGTAAACTAAATGAATTGTCCAATTTTGTTGGCTCCCGGTATAATGTCAAACTGGAGATTCATTTCCCTAATTCCAATAAAATTTATAACACTGATGATTATGGGAAGGAGAACCTTAGTATCGTTATAGATAAATTTAGAAAAGTTTTTCCTATCCCGCGAGAACAGATTAAAAAAGAGGCTGCGAACCTGTTCAAAAATGCATTGGTTACGGATGGTTATATGTATGAGGGGAAAGAGGGGGTAAAAATAGTATTTGATGACAAAGTCCGGTCTCGTATAGAAATTCTTCCAGGCTCTGTTCACCTATGGGTTAGGATTGATAAGGATGTCGAAAAATTTTGTAATTGGTTAATGCTGAATGTTTATGCAGATCGCCAACTCAATAAAAAATAGGAAATTTTTGTTTTGTAAAACTATTTGGTTAAAAGAATGGTGGGGGGGCAAGTCAGGTAACCACTATATTAAAGGTAGACGATTCCACAAACATATCCAATGACGCACTTTCCACAGTTATAACAGTAATCTGAATATGTTTCACCCCTGATGTTTCAAAGTTGTAAACAAATTGACCTGTGCCTTCTGATGCGCGCTGACTCTTAATCTCTTCCAAGACTTCATCATTTTCATTTGTTATTTTTACCTCATAGGTAGCCCTTTGCACCAGGTTGTTTCGGTCATCAAGAAGAAGTATGCCAAATGTAGTGTTTTGCCCTGCTTTAATTTCGACCGGATCCCATAACAATTGAATATTAAAGGTACCTCTTGGAGTTTGAATGGTTAATGGGGGTGTTGGTAACTCTATTTGTGTTTCAGGTATCGGTGGCTGACCAGTCCCCATTGCCTTTAGCTCAAAGGCATACTGGATGGGTGGTTTGCCAGTCGTAACGTCCGCATATGTTTCGGCTTTTACGGGCCATGGCAAATCTTTGCTTACATAAATGTTATTGTTTATTCCTTTGTAGTATCTTATTATATTTGTGTCAAAAGTACCTGCTGGTGTTGTAATTTTAGCTGTACCTGATGGTTTAATCTCTGAACCACCTATAGAACCAATTTTACCCCATGAGGCGGAGCTTAGGGATTGGCCTGGTTTTGGCACATAGGCTGATAACCAGTCCAAGGTTGATGCGTAGGCGCCTCTATACTTTTCCATTTCCGGTGGAATAGGAGAGGACCCCAAGGCGGTTAGATCAAGTTCGCTAAGATGAAATGTTCCATTGTATACATTGCCTTTATCAACTACATATGTAGGTGTTTCCCAGTATTTGCCAGTCGCATTGTATTCTTCAAAATAAAGTGTCATCATAAAGGGTTGACCTTGGTTAGTATCTGCCCGCTTTATTTCATATGTGTAATATGTGTTGGCTTTGGCGCCGTTTCCTACATACCATGCATCAGATTGAGCATTTGCTTTGCCGATAAATTGATTAGTTTGTAATGCAGTCATCCCAAGAATAAATATCAGAAAAAATGCAATTATTTTCCTTTCTGAATTTCTTTTTAATACTTGCATTGTGTAAAATATGCGGGAGAACTCTTTAAATGTTATTATTTTTTTCATGTTATGTGATTAAAACATTTTATTAAAAATAAATAAATTAGTAATTCCAGTATTACAAGGTACGTTATGTGTAATTGTTCAAAAGTTCATTTTTATGATGTAGACTTTAAACTATATGGCATGAAAGTTGTTCCTTCCTGTAAAAACTGTGGATTTCCATTGAGTGATGAGCAATCAAAAAAGTTTGAAAAAGAAATAATGAAGCATTGGGGCTTTGAGGAAAAAAAGTAATCCCATATTGTTATTATCCATTACGTCAACTTTATAAATATCCTAAATAGAAAAAAAACAGTGGTATAGGATGACCAAGATGTATACTGTAAATATTGATACGGACGGATTTGAATCAAACGAGGCACAAGAATGGGTAAATGAAATGGCTAATGTTTATGCAGATATGGAAGTTTCTGATGTGAATGTTTCTGGGAAAAAAATCAGTTTTAAAACGGGTTTTTCAGGAATGGATGATACAACAGAAGACGACATAAGAATGAAATTAGACGAATACCTAACTATGAACGATGCGTTTAAAGTGAATAATGTCTCTGTTTCTTAACCTTTATTTTTTACCATTTTTTTCTTAGTGCTTATTAATTATCCATTGTTACTAATGTTTATATACTATGACACCGCTATTTTTATGTTTTCAAAATGACATGTAAAGGTATCTGTATCAGACATAAAGCCCAAAAGCCAGTGGGTTCCGGACGTTACGCGAGTGGTCAAAAGCGTTGTCAAATATGTGAAATTTTCATTAAATGGGACGGTTTATGGTGTCCATGCTGTGGATACAGACTTAGAACCAAACCAAGAAACTTAAAGTATAAAGCAAAACTCAGAGCAAGAACCAAAAGTGTGGAGCCACTTGAACAAGCAATAGTAATTCAATAAATATCTTTAATTAAATTTTTGTTGATGTTGAAAAGAGTTTCAATCTCTTTTAACAAAATAGTCTTTTCTTTTATTTGAATGTCTAGAATTTGATTTAGCAGCCTGTTATAATTTTTTATATAGTTTGCATCAAGGTTTTGCCTTCCTATAAAACCATGGATTAATAGATTTGCATCAACATACATGGATTGGTCCTTAAAATAATTTAATTTGGAACTTAGCATTTCGCTTACTTTGTGATTCTGCATGTGATGATTAAGATGTTTTGTATGATTTAATAAAAAGAACAAAGATTTTTCGCTTCTGGTTATGGTAGAAATATTGGATCTTTCTAATTGGAGATAATCCAAAACAATGTCTATGCTTTCTTTAATCCTGAGATTATTTTCTTTAATTTGATTTACTTGGTATTTTAAATGAGTTGGTCTTGGTGAATCGCCATGAAACATTTGTATAAATAATTCCAAAACATTAAAAGACATCGTTTTTAAGTATAGAGAGGATAGTTTTTGGTCGAGTGTTCCGTTTATTACCAGTTTATTAACTTTCGTACAATCTAAAGCAAATTTTAATGATTTTCTTTTGGTTATGGTCTTAAAATTTTCTTTATTATAATGCCTTTTTCTCTCAAAATCATTTTCGGAATTACTTTTGAAAACAGAATTTGTTACATCAACATAATTTCTAAAATTAATGTCTGCATTATATAGTAATTCCTCCTTGTTTAAGAAATAGATTTCTAATGTCTTTTCATTTACTTTGCATATATTATAATTTTTTTTTGATTTCTTGATATTGCCTTTCTCCATTTCTTTTTGTAAAACAATGATATCGTATTCGCAACACTCGTATGAAATAGACGGTTCAGCCCTGCATCCAACTAAAATGTTTTCATTTTCAGGATATGATCTTTTTAGAAAATCGATTATATCATTAATTTCCGGGCTCAAGCGTTTGAAAATACCTATTAATAGAAATGAAATTCCGATATATTATCCATTTTACTGTGACACCTCAAGTCTAATCTCTACAGGAGACCATAAAATAACGATTGCAATTATGGTTGGAAATCGGTACTATTAATTTATAAAAAAATTTTTATTAACCGGAACCAATTCAATTGGACGGTTTTTTAATCGAAATTTTATATTACAAGTTCTTTATAATACCCAGACCCATTGCATTGCAATTTAAAAACAATGGTGGGTCATTATTGCATGTTTATCTGTGGCTAATTGATAATCATTTCTGTTAATCACCAATGATAAATTCAGCGAAACATCAAATATTCCATATTATGTTATGGATATCATAAGTTTCAATTACAATCAATAGGCATTTTGCTGTTTTTTCCTTTTTTGTTTGCATTTATTACAATACATTGTTTATATAATTTGGTGACGGAGCACAAGTGAAGAAAAATGGCCCAAATGCCAGCACTAATTCCAAAGGAAGTAGAGATACAGAGACTAAAGAAAATATACATCATGATTATAATGCTAGGCTCAAT
>JBNJLU010000147.1:0-5450 GCA_050591185.1 Candidatus Nitrosocosmicus sp. | reverse complement strand
ATGAGAGATTGCGAATGCGAATGCCATCGCCAAGGGTCATCAATCTGAATCCAAAAGGCATTGTAATGTGCAAAGATTGGAAATCCAGCGGCAAGGCCATTTTATTGGATAATCAACTATAGAACATAGTTTTAACTACCAATGGAACAGGAACAAATCAAGCCCGTAATTCAAGCCATGGGAGAGAAGTCATCATGAGTTCCTTGATTTTATGGGAATGGTATTTTATCGCTTATATCTTCTTTATCGTCTTCTACAACATCCGAAGGATCAGCAAACTGCGAATTAAATGGCAGTGAAAATGGCGAATCCCCCGAAACATCATTCTCATTAGGATTATCGTTGCTGCTGCCGTCGTTGCCGCTTAAGTCCCCATTATCATTGCCATTATCGTCGCTATTATCGTTGCCGCTTATGCCAATATCATTCTCATCAGACCTATCGTTGCTGCTGCTGCTGCTGCCGCTTATGCCAATATCATTCTCATCAGACCTATCGTTGCTGCTGCTTATGCCAATATCATTCTCATCAGACCTATCGTTGCTGCTGCTTATGCCAATATCATTCTCATCAGACCTATCGTTGCCGCCGTCGCCGCTGCTGCTGCTTATGCCAATATCATTCTCATTCGGCCTATCGTTGCTGATCAGGGGGGATGCAGTCCCGGGGTTTAAGTCGTCACTGCCAATGCAATTAGCACAATCTTTTAAATTGTTTGATTTGGTATTGTCCACTTCATCATTAATGGGGGTTAACATGTTCAAAGTGCCATTCAAATTGCTGTTCAAAGTGCCATTGGATAAACCGGAGAATGTTGAAGTTGCATAGGTGTTTTGGTAGTTCCCTAAAGCATTAAACATAGTTGCAATTATCAATAGAAAGGTACAGTAAAATGTAATTCTCCGATTCATATGCTTAATTGAATAAGCATATTTTATGTATTAATGGATTTAGTTAAATATTTCTATTTAATTCGTTAGGAATAATATTAACTAATTGTAAACGTGTTAAACGGAGTTCAGTTAACCTGATTTCGATATTTATTTGTTTGTGTTTCTCCACACATTATGAACCTTTGAGCACCACGCATATGTCAAACTAGCGTTATCCTTATACTGTATCGTTATTGCGAATGAACACCATTTGATTTAAAACCTAAGGTAACATATACACACACGCAAAAAGATGACATTAACACGCAATATTAAGTGTTACCATTATAGTATAGTTACACACTCAATCACCGTCATCCGAAAACAGAAGTATAGAACTCATTTAAAGCGTCTGAAAGCCATTCAAGTTAATTCTAATTGGTTTTTGAGCCACTTTTGCGACAAAAGTCGACAGGATCCTGTTTTATTACGCATACATACAACAACTGTTTTGTCCATTTTTTTCATGCGACATGCTTCATTTAGCGTCATGAACTTCTAAAAGGGGTCACAGCAAAAATACAGGTGCTAATGTGGAGGTTTTTAGGTTATGCCAAATTACAGAGGGGTATATTGCGATTGTTTTTGATGCCCATAATCCTTATGGGTTGTTTCCCATCAGCAGTGGTAACTCAGATTTTAGAGAAAACAAACGCCACATCAAGATTGGCAAATCCGTTTGTATTGTTGGCCATCAGCATCAAAACACCACCATATCAAACACAACATGGACTCTCTGCAGGCCAGCATCACAAAGGGTTTTAGTTAACAATAAGACGTATATTCACCAAGTGAAAAGCAAAGGACATACCCATGATTTGGCTTTGGGTTTCCTTTTGATAGATGGACCGCTTGCTAGAAAATTTTAAAAGGTGTCCATTCGCATTGTTCCGTATTGATGCTTGGGAAAAAAAAATTACCTTATTACGTCATCAGCCTGTTTGGTGTCGTAATTTTCTCCCTATTAGCGCTATCACAACAGTTTGATTTGTCCGTCTTTGAATTTGGTTACGCACAAAGTATCAGAGATTCCACCCTCTCGTTGAATCCGGCTTTTTCGGGTTTCTCATCGCCTACAGGCATCGCCTTTTTGAACGATGCCGGGAACAACACCCTTGTAACCGAAAAAAGAGGAAACGTCAGGTTAGTCTCTGACGGGGTTGTCCAAGAGTCTCCGATCCATACATTTAATGTCGATTTTCAAAGCGAAAGGGGATTATTGGGATCTGAGGTGCTGAAAAAAAACGGCAACACCTTTGTGTTTTTTTACTTGACTGAAAGGTCATCGGAGCCATCCAATGGCGATTCAGAAAATCTAAGGCACCGAGTCTATATCTTTGTGTGGGACGGTAGCAAACTGACCAACCAGGCTTTATTGCTGGATTTGCCTGCCCTTCCCGGGCCAAACCATGACGGCGGCAAAATGACAATAGGCAAGGATGGCCAACTTTATGTTGTAATAGGCGATTTGAATCACAGGTCAAAACTGCAGAACATAGAGAATGGAAATGATCCTGACCTTACCGGGTCAATATTCAGGATTAATCCTTTGGATGGATCTGCGTTGCCTGACAATCCATTTATTGGAACCGGCATCCCAAACATGGACAAGACCTTTAGCTATGGCATAAGAAATTCCTATGGGTTGACCTCTGATCCCATAACCGGCACAATATGGGACACTGAAAATGGCCCCGACTACTTTGATGAGATTAATATTGTGTATCCGGGTTTTAACAGTGGCTGGCGATCAATTATGGGGCCTGTTTCCCAATCCGAATCCACGGTAAATGATCTTGTCGTGTTTCCAAACTCCAGGTATTCAGACCCAATAGTGAGCTGGCCCACACCGATAGCCATAACCGATATAGAGTTTATCAATACCCCACAGCTGGGTGCAGAATATCAAAACAACGTATTGGTCGGGGATCATAACCTTGGCAATCTTTATTTTTTCAAGGTAAACGAAGATAGGACAGGATTGGATGTGAACGATGCAATAATAGACTCTGAAAGTGAAATAGATAGCCATATTCTGGGAGATGGATTTGGCAGCATAACGGATATCGAAACAGGGCCAGACGGCAAAATGTATATCGTATCTCTAAGGGGGGGCATTGTTTACACAATAACCTGATTTTTTGGCTTTAGGTTATGATACATGCTTACCACGGGGGATTTAAAAAGGCATCCAGGACTTCGAGCTCATGGCAAGAAACTCAATTTGATATGCACTACAGGAAATAAATTCCTTTTACTTTTGGATGACTCTGATGAAAACTCTCTCACCACCCATATATGAACAAGTAATCCCAGATTCTTTCACAAATTAAATATTTATTATATCGATGGTCTGTTATGAATACAAATGAAAAAAGATTTTATAGTGGCTAAAGTTGAAGCGTCTACCGATGGGTCCCCTTACATTTATGTGACTTTTAAAGATCAAAATGAGTATTACAAATCTGGCGACAAGCAAACAAATCCATTTGGCCCTAATGTGATGGCCTTTACCTCCCCAGAGGATTTAATGAAAAACTTGCCAAAAGCCATGTCAAACATCACAAACATGTTTGGTGGTGGGGGTGCAATGAGTGATTCACCGACATTTAAGGTCACCATGAAAGAATATGATGATCTAAAGATCAAGGTTGGGGACAAGGTTACTATAGAGGTACAAAAGTTCGAGCATCACGATACTTGATGGATACCCATACAGTTATCTTTGATTTCTCTGGTAAAACGATTTAGGGTTCGTCTTTG
This sequence comes from Candidatus Nitrosocosmicus sp., assembly GCA_050591185.1. Classification (GTDB taxonomy): domain Archaea; phylum Thermoproteota; class Nitrososphaeria; order Nitrososphaerales; family Nitrososphaeraceae; genus Nitrosocosmicus. The sequence continues at coordinate 1,755 of JBNJLU010000147.1, read as the reverse complement.
GGTGCCGTTGTTTTTTTGTTCAGCTCCCACTCTTCATGCTGTTTTTTATCCTCTTCTGTGGTTAATATTGCGCCGCACTCAAAACAAAAGTAGCTTTTTGTTATCATGGTGTTATGTTGAGCTATAAGGCAATAATATACGTTTTTGCTCATTTCTGCATTTTATTTCATTTCCACCCTGTGATCATTAACTAGTTTTTTATGGTCATTAATTCTCCCTGATCATAGTGTTTTTTTTGTCTGCAGTCACATTGATTTATAAAATAAATTCAAAAAACAGGCCTTTGGCATTTTATTTGTTTTAAATTGGATAAAGATCCATTATGAAGGCCCGATGAGCGTATCGTAATACCGTTTGATGCAATCTTGTTCACCGCACTGTTATAGTCATCATTCGTATCAGTTCCGCCTGCTGCATTCTAATTAATTTCAGAACAAAAGACTCTGCTGATTGATTACCCTTAGATAATCATAATGTCATCCACTAGAGAGACCCCACAAACACTCTTGTAAGATCCATGTTTTTCCTTTATCGCCAACAAAGTCACTCATGGTTTGTTTCTGATGGTTGTTGTTGATGGTTTGTATGACTTGTGTATCGCGTAAAAAGAGTAGCACGATATTATCAATGCTGAGAGAGTCATCTTTGTGGAAAAGACCAGGTTCCATGGCGTCTCGGGATTTGGGTATTTTATGTTCAATTCATCCAAATTTATGGATTTATCCAGCACATCAATTGTGATAAGGGATCCCCAAACCGTAAAATTGTAAACGAATTCATAGGCAGATACAACAATCAAAACCACGCATATTGTTGAAAATATGTCTTTGGCTATTTTTGGCGTATTTACTACCCTTTGAGAGCCAATTTTAGTGACACAAAACCATGACAGTACCGCGAAAATTGCCAGGTAAGTCACCAACTTGCCACCACCATCAAAAAACAGGTCATTTTTAACAATTATCTCGCCCACGTTTATCGTTCCGGTGTTTTTATAATCCATCCAACTCCAGTACATCCCAAACGATGTTATGTAGAGCATCATAAACGCCGAAAAATAAAAAATGATAATGTATATGCGATAAGAGGTTACCAGGCTGCCGAGATACTTGTAATCCACCTTATTCATAAATGATTTAGAAAAAAATCAATTGAGATATAAAACTACCTTTCTAATTATTGCCATCATTTCTGCTGTTGATGTTGTTGTTGATGATGTTGTTGCTGTTGGCGTTTATTTCCCGTTTTATAGCCTTCAAAAGTTCTATGGCATCTCTTTCTTTCAAGCTTCTCTTGTTTTTCACAAGATATTCTTTAAAATCCTCGATTTGTCCCCTTTGTGAGGGAAACAATCTTTTTGACTCATCCATAATGTCGCCATATGTGCGGTAGGGAAAGTATGTGTCTTTTGAAACCCGTAAAATGATTTTCTTTGTGTCATTATCGATTATATTGTTTTTATGGGCCAAAAACAGGTTATACCGTATATCTATCAATGCGTCCGATTTGTATCCCGCATACCCCGTAAATGCAACTGCAACCTCATCATCAGAGTCCAATACCCCTTTTGAGAATAGTTCAAAAATTTTTCCAATTCCCACCATACCGAATTTTTTTAACTCCACTGCTCTAAGTGCCCCCAAACTGGAGGAGCCAAAAACCCTTACACCCCTTTTCCTTAACAGATTGTAAACTTCAATAGGTACCGGAGTTGCCGACGTTCAGCGGCTAACCGTCACGCTCATCGGGGTGAAT
>JBNJLU010000146.1:0-5453 GCA_050591185.1 Candidatus Nitrosocosmicus sp. | reverse complement strand
ATTATCCGTTCGTTCTAAAAGTGATCTTATTGATAAGGTGTTTGATGCTATCACGACAAGTGGCGAGGAAGGCATTTTTCAAACCGAGTTATGCAAATCATTTTCACTAGACAGTCGTGATGGTTCACGTCTGGTGGGAAATCTGGAAAAACAGTCTCTTATCACACGCGAAAAAGCTCTATACAATGGTAGGTGGACGTACAAGTTAATAGTAAAAAAATCCATCCCAATTGATATTGTTGAACAAAAACCAATCGATCTAACCACCGTAGAAGGGGCCCCATGCATTTGTTGTCCTTCCCAGCATCTGTGTTCCATAGAGGATGAATCAAACCCTATCAGCCCAGCAAAATGCCAAATTATTGAAGAATGGGTTACAACATCTTTTAATAAATTTATGGTGATTCAACAGACCGATATAATATAGCGAAAGGGATCAAGTAACTCAAACAAATCTTCCTCTATACCCTTTTTTTAAAAATTAGGTTTTTTATTGATGTCTCCATCAGAAGGTTACTACCATGAAGCAGTGAAATTTTTGATAGTGGAGCTAAATCCTGATTCTATTATCGCTGATCCTTGAACCTCCCAATCTATGTTTTGTAGAGTTTTATTGTTATTGTTTAAATCTGTAACAAATCTTTGTTCTACTAGAGGCACTTTAATTTCATGCTGCAAAATACTATCTCTGTTTGCTAGAAACTGCGGTCGACCATTGATGGGGATGTCGGCATATGAATTTGTATAGTCTCCGAGTGATTCACCATTTGCAAATATCCTGTAGTCTATTTTTGATGTGGTTAGTGCTTGACTGGTGGGATTTGTTACATTTAAAGATACGTTTAGGATGGCTGTATTGTTTTTCTCCTCAATTCCCTCAAACTCTATTTTATCAATTGTTATGCTTAATTTGCTTAAATCTGGTAGGGTTACTGTTAGTATTAATGGAAGTAATATTATAGTACCTATGACAATTGCTGAGATGCCTATCAAAATCAACCTTCGTCTGCTTAAAAACATTTTGTTGTTGAACTATAAGTAAATTGATGGTATTAAATACTTTTTTTATAATCATATATTATGGAACATTCTAGAAAAGTGCTATCTAATGTTAGTTTATGATTCCTTCATTTTTTTTATTCATCTGATTTTCTCCTCAATATGGGTGGGTGGATCAATTTTTTTAGGGTTTGTGTTAGCTCCTCTTCTTAAAAAAACCATGCCTGATATAAACAAACGAATCTCGTTTATGGTTACTGTTGGCCGCCGTTTCAATTTTATTGCTGCGTCCTCGCTGTTAGTTCTTGTTATTACGGGAATCTACAATGGGCGTTTTATTTTGTCTCAACCTTCTATGCTTTTTGATTCTTTTTATGGATATGTTTTGTTCTCTAAAATCATTTTAGTGTCTATTACAATTTTGTTGTATGTTGTGCATATTCTGATACTCAACAAAAAAACTGAGACTAAAATATTGCAAAATAACGTGCCTGATTCCTATTTTAAATCATTAAGAAACAAAATAATTATCCTGGGTCGACTAACTGTGGGCTTGTCTATCGGTATCTTGTTTTTAGCTGCCCTTTTGAATTCTGGTGTTAGCGGCCTTGGATTTTTCTAGTTAACATAAAACATGGATTAAAAATTTTTATTTTGCAGAATTATTTGTTTTATTGTGTTTCCTATCATGTCTTCAGTGTCTAGAACTACTGAGACGGGATTGTTTTTTTTTGGCGCTAAATTTATTATCACCATTTTCTCATCAACTAATATTTCTATGTTTATGTTTTTTCTAATCACCGACACATCCTTAATTACAATTGTTTTTCCAATTAAGCTATCGTTATTGCCATTAGGCGATATTGTCGTTAAATAATACAGTGTTTCTATAAACAATTCTAATAGATAAAAGATTGTTTTTATTTCGCTCTGGATTATTAACTCTTCTTTGTCTTCACCTTCAGATTCCTTTTGTTCTTTTGCTGTTGAATCTGTAGTTGATATTTCCTGTTTTACTGTGGTATTTTCCTGCAGTATGTTGTTGCTGAGTGTGGAACCACCTGTATTCCATTTGATTGTTTTTGTGTCACTGCTAAGTTCATCAAAAAACCTCACAAAATCAGGAATTATTGATTCTAGCAGTATGTCAACAATATATTTATCTGTAATTTTTATGGTTACCTTGATTGTCTGGTATGTAAATTCATAATGCAAAAACTTTGTAAATATCATTGGTTTGCCATATTTTACCCTATGTGTTTTACAGCCTTCTATGTTGTTAACTATTTCATTGAGATATTTGACAGATGTTTTGTTTGTCTCTTGACAATTTAACTTTGAAATTATGATCAATCTTAATGTTTTGGAAAAAAAATTCCTAAAATGCTCTGCATATTCTGTGAAATCATATCGTATTTCTTCAATTGTCAATAGTGACAGATCCTAAAATTTTTTATATGTTAGTATGTGTTCTGATTTGATTCATATGCTTGTATTGCATATTGTATTTTTATTCCGTTTTTTATTTGCTATGGTGTCTTTTCTGTTCTTTGGATTTGTTGTCTCTGTTGTTTAATTGCCTTAAAGTTATGGCTTGTACCATCCGGAAGATTTGTCTTGTTTGCTGATTTTGCGTTTAAACTGAACAAATAAAAATCCCAAAACTTTGTGATATCTGTATAAATATGCCAATATAATGGAAACTATCCCGGCTATTGTAAACCTTGTGCCTACTACTCTAAGACCCTCTGTAAAAGAATGCACTATCCAATCTATCATTACAAAAGATAGACCACAAACTAAAACTAAAATCCCTACCGTAAAAAATACTTTAAACAAAGGCAATTCTTTTTTTGTTGATATTTTGTTTCACCCTGATTATTGATGGGCAATAATATTATATCTACATTATTTTCTTGTTCCTAAAATGACAGTTTTTCTCTAAAAACCTGCAATTATCGGATCCTCTGGTTTGATAATTTCCCTTAATAGGGTTGTTGCATAGGTGCCTTTTGGCACTGCAAATTCAACTTCTGTGAAATTCACTGTCGTTTTGTATTGGAAATCTTTTGCTACGAATGCGGCCTGCCTAAACCCCCCAGCCTCACTTAGCTCTTGCATCTCTTTTATGAAAAAATCTTTGGCCGTAATGTTTTCATAGTGCAGTATTTCTTTAACCGTTTTATCAAACCTGTTTTTTCCCGGTTGAAATGCGTACCCCGGCAGTCTAATTATTGGAATTTTTTTATATTTAGATGAATTTGAATTTTCAAATTTTCGTATTTTTCCGAAAACTATTTCGTCAATAACCTCAAAACATAGATCGTCTTTTTCACATTTTGTTATCGGGAAATCATTTTCTATAGCAATGCTCAATGTTTTGTTAAAAATAAACGATTGGAAAGCCTGTACAAATAGCCTTCTTATGTTTATTGGGATGGATCTCAATACTGAAACGGGTTCTTTGCCTTTTGTCATTTCATACGCGATTTTTCTTTCTATATCCATTCCTTTTGGGATTATTTTAAGAAGATTGGGGTTATTTCTTATGTCTTTTAGTTTTTCCCGTATTTCAACACTGAACTTTGAATCAAATCTTGTTGTGTATGTTAATAGTATCTCTATTGCCTCCCTGAATTTTTTCTTCAAAATTGCCCTTCCTACAAGATGTGTTACCAATCTTTCACTCCCAAATCGTTGTAAACCATAGTAATTTCCTACATTGCCGATTTCTGAGACAAATACTGATAAGTTGTCTTTGGAATTGGCTTTTGGATTGCTGATTTGTATCCTGAATTTATTTCCTATCAAAATGGATTTTTCAATTGGTTTCCCTGAAAAACCCATTAACTTTAAAGAAATTTCTCCGATTTTTGTTTCTTTTAGTATTCTTTTATTGTTGCTTGAACTTGCGTACTGTGTGGTAGTTGCTTTTGCATCCTTTATGCCGACTATTTTGAAATTCATTCCTAGTTTCTCTTTCAAAACAATCACTGCATGATTTGAGTCCATTCCCCTTTTTTCTATTTCATATATGGGAAAGACATGGGTGTCATTTTTTTGATTTGACAGTTCTTTCAAAAAATTTGGATGCAGTATTTCCTTAACAATAAAATCTTTGTTATTGCTTTTTATTTTTCCTCCTATTCCATCAAAACTTGTAGAATAATATTCTATTCCTGCGAGCCTATCTATTTCTGGAGATGTTTTTTTCATTTGCCAAATCTTTCTATATCTTTTGGAAAACTAGTAGGTAATTATAAGGTTATTTTATGTGTGGGTTTAGGTTCTGTCTCATCACCGGGTGTTGAAAATGGGTGTTTATTTTTGGGTGTAGGTTTTGATCAATACAAGTGCTTTTCTGACTTTGGCAACTGAGGCCATTGCCTCATCATCAACAGAAATACGTTTTCTGATAAATCTTGATAAAAGATTGTAAGAGGTGTCCAAAAAAATGCTCATTTAGATCCCCGTCTTTTAAAATATCGTCTACTATTGGATTCCCTACATTCTTTTTATCCTTCCACTTGTGCCATTTTCTCAGTATCCTTGACAACCTCTTTCAGGTTTGCAGCCCATCTCATTGAATTGTATTTAACATTAGGTTCCAACAGATCGCATGTTTTCCATTTCTTATATGATGTAGCCTCACATTCACAAAACCAGTCTTTTGGTGAATCAGGACAAAAACTGTTTATTCTTTGTTTGGAGTAGTAGGGGTTGCTTTAGCCAAAAACCCTTTTGCTAGTTCATCAAGCCTTGTTATTGTCTAAGTTTTCAATATTTTCTTTTTCTTTTTCTTGGATATCATTTTATTTTGCAACAAAACAAAGGCAAGTAAACTTTCTATCAGATTACGTCGTACACTACGTTGGCGCACTATATAACATTTAAATAAGGATCAGACGTAGATATAATTAAGGAAAATTATTAAACATTTTGTCCTCCTAGTGCTACAGGCGTTCTCCAGTAGAAATGTACCACCTTTGTAATACCATGAAATTATATGCATAGTATTACTTGGAGAGTGTACAAATCGACATAGTCTTTCCACAGGAATCTTGATTTTCTATAAAGCTTATGTGCAAAAACGAAGACTATGCCAATAACCGTAACCACTGACCAACATGCCAATTCCTGATCCCACCACAGGTCAACCCGCTTCAATGTCACATACAGGAAAAGTCAATGAGTTTATGCATGCTGCGATAATGCAATGATTTTACCGATTGTTATACAAAACCCAAACTTTTGGCTCTGTTTCACCCTTTGGCGTTGAGGATGGGTGCCTGGTTTTTGGTGGTACCAATTTCTGATATGGCAATATTGTCTGCAAACAAAATTTTATGGCACCCAAGAAAATTTATTCCGGGAGGGCTTGTCGGTGGATTTTCTGTCGCATGTGGTTCACCACCTCTGGCTACAGTATCAGTATGATTCCAATCTTCACAATA
>JBNJLU010000145.1:0-5460 GCA_050591185.1 Candidatus Nitrosocosmicus sp. | reverse complement strand
CGACCTTTTTTAGAATTAGTAGATAAATACCACATAACAGAAGAAGAAATCATTCAAAGAATACAAAAATTAAAAAATATTGGCATAATTAGGCAGATAAGCGCAATATTTGATACCAGAAAACTGGGATACAAAAGCGCCCTAGTAGCCTTCGCAGTTGATAAAAACAAAATAGATGATGTTGCCAATGAGATAAATAAACATCCAGGTGTAAGCCACAATTACGAAAGAAATCATGAATATAACATATGGTTTACGCTTGCTGTTCCTCCAGATGGAGATATGAAAGCGGATCTTGACAAAATGGCAGCTTTAGATGGGGTTTTAAAATACAGAGTTCTGCCAACATTAAGAATGTACAAAATTGGTGTAAAATTGGACATGGTTAATAACGATCCAGAAAAGCCTACTCCAAACGATGAGGTTAAAAAATTGGAGACAAAAAGCGAAAAACTAACTGAAAGAGACAGAGAGTACATAAGGCAATTACAAAAAGATATTGAAATAACAAAAGAGCCCTTTAGAACAATTTCTGAAAATCTAGGAATAACTTCATCAGAGCTTTTTGACAAAATTAAAGAATACGAAAGTATTGGGATAATGAGAAGATTTGCAGCTATATTAAGACATAGACAAGCAGGCTTTACGGCAAATGGAATGATAGTTTGGAAAATCCCAGAAGAAGAGAATATAGACGAAAAAGGCATGAAAATTGCATCGTTTCCCCAAGTTAGTCATTGTTACAGGCGTCCAGTTTACCCTGATTGGGAATTCAATCTTTTTAGTATGATTCACTCACGAACAATAGAAGCTGCAGAGAAAATAGCTAAGGAAATTTCAACAGTAATCGGTATTAAAAATTACAGGATATTATTTAGTTCAAGAGAATTTAAAAAAGAACGAGTTAAATATTTTGAGTAGCACCTAAAGATCAATTGTTTACCTTTACTTGAGTTGGATGGTTTGGTATTCAATTAGGGAATTTTTTCAATAACTAGTAACATAAAATATCAAACTATCAAATCAGGCAGGTAGAAATTCTTTTCATACATCTGTTCTATATGTTTTTTCTCAACTGCATTCAAATAATTTCCATCAGATAGTTGGGCAAATGTATCTATCTCCTCAATGCTGGTAACAGTAGGTAATACAACAGATATTTGTTCCTGCGATAAAATATATTTAATAGCTATTTCAGTGATATTCCATCCATGAGAATCAGCAATTGGCTTAAGTTTTTCTATTTTTTTCATTGATTGTATAATCCATTCTTTTTTCCTTACGCTTCTATGATCATTTTTATCCATTACAGTGCTTTCATTTACTTTTCCAGTTAAAACACCAGAAGCATCGGGTACTCTGACCATTAATCCGACGGTTCTATTTTTTTTATCAATAGCACCCAAAAATTCTCGTCCCGGATCTTGTTCTAGGATATTATAAACAGTTTGTAAACTAACTATGTTTCTATTCTCAATAGCATAAAGCCCCTCATCTTTCCAACCTATTGCCGGGCCTAAAGCAACACCATGGCTTTTGATTTTTCCAGATTTCACAAGGTTATCCAATTCATCAAATAACAAATCGTTTTTTATTGCATCCATTCTAGGGTTATGTAAGCTATAAACATCTATGAAATCAGTCTCCAATCTCTTCATGCTTTCGGTCAATGCAAAACTTAAAAAATCGATATTATGTTTTTGTGGAATTTCACTATGCCCTATTTGTTCTGCATTGTACATATCATAACCCCATTTTGTAGAATAAATTACATCATTACGCATGTTTTTAAATGCTTTTGATAATATTTTTTCGCTTTTACCTTTTCCATACATATCAGCAGTTTCAAAAAAGTTTATTCCAATATCATAAGCGTGTTTTAACAGTTTAATAGATTCCTCTTCTTCAAGTTTTTTTCCCCACCAATCCAAACCTAAAGTCCATGTTCCAAAGCCAATTTCACTGACTTTGAGCCCACTATTACCTAGATTTCTATATTTCATTAAATAATACTCCTCAATTCCGTAGTTAAGTCATTAAAAGTAATATCGTCTATACAAGGCTTACTGATTGATTTTAAATATTCAAAATCAGGAGAAGAATTATTTTTAAAATAGTTTTCTAATGCCTTATCTTTTAGATCGAGTTGGATCCAAGATTTGCAACCAGCCCATTCAGGCTTATTGTTAATCTTTATTGTATCATTTAATTTGTAGGTTCGCAACAGTATCAGATAAAGAGGTTTCTTAGGATTATAATTAAATCTCATTTTTGCATAATCATTATTCCAAATATGGAACTTTTCTAGTTTTTCTAGCTTAGATATATCATTTATTTCATTAAAATATGTTATCTCAACAAATAAATCAATATTTGTAGTATTTTGTGCTTGATCAGGATTATTTTTGGTTGATGAATTTGAGCTCTTACGTTTATCTTTGGTGGTACTATGCGGGTTACCTAAATTTTTTAATTTTTCCTTGTATTCGTTTCGAATTGAATCCATCGATTGATGCTCAAAGGTCGGAAACAGAAAAAAGTTTTTGTGCTTAAGTTCGAAGCCGTTACGATATTCCATAATACCCCCTTTCCGAAACAATAAAACTTGTTTTCCCTCTTCTGCCGCTTTACACACAATCGCCCACTCTTTCAATGCTGCAACAAAATTTGGAGACTCAGGTTTTTTATCAGGGGGGTATGATAGAGCACTATTAACTGATGATGGTGATTGAGAGGATGGTGATTGAAATTGAGAGGATGATGGTGCGCCAGGTAATGCTGCTTCAGCAGCAGCAGCAGCAGTTGGTGACTTTGATTGGCAAGCCAGACCATGTAATGGAAATTCCTCAAGGGATAAAGAATCCACAAATGAAAGAAAAGGATATAGCCTGTAAAACAATAAATAAAGATAAGACAAATGTTTTTATAAATATTTTTAAGTTAGTTTGATGTTTTTTTTTGGATTCTTTATCCCAGGCTCTTTATTATTTCATCCATTTTCTTTGAAACACATGGTATCATTGGCAAGTCTTTTAGGATATATCGACTAACCTGCGTTTCTCGCAATTCCATTATTAGATCCTGGAAACTTGAAAGATCGTCAGTTTCAAAAGCTAACATAAAATCCTGATCTCCAATTCCAAAGGAATAGGTGGTATTAAGCCTTATATCAGGATACTTTCTTCCAACTTTTATGTGCTCATCCATCATTTGTTTTCTTGTTTCTAATGGCAAAAGATACCACTCTCGTGATTTAATAAATGGATAAACCACCAAATATTTTAATGGAGCATCACCATCATCATCACGCTCAAAGCCAAGCTTAACTTGATTAGAATAAGTTGATTTTCTTGTCAATGAAAGAAAGGTGTTGACTGGCTCGACATACTTTCCTAAAATGGTTGAATATATTTTTGAAGCAAAAACCTGGATATTTTCTATAGATGGTGAAATTGTCAATATCAAAAACTCACAATCATGTCTCAATCCAATTGTAGAATAAGTCCTGACTTTCATTTTTGTATTAGCAGCCCGCAATAATTCAAGGAACTCTAGAGATGATTCGTCTTTGCCTATTTCATTTAACCATCGCCATTTAGGATCGACTTTAAAAAAAGTAAAATTGAAAAATTTTTTTTCCATTGTCTGATTGTTTTTAGGATCATTATTCATAGGGCAGGTGGGATCTATGTTTACTCCGTCCCCTTTTGACTCAGACTCTTTTTGATCATTTATATTTATGGTGTCAGAGGGTTTTGCATTTACGACATTATCAAGATTATTATCATTGTTGTCTTTTTTTGAATTGTTTATTCTATCACCCACATCAACATTAACACTTTTTGTATTCACCATGACTTTATTGAGAAATTAGAATTAATAAATAGTTTTAAGTGGATGAATTTATTTTGAATCCTCAGCCAACCCTAACCATGAATAACCTTTTACCTCTAGTTCTTCAGATAGCTCTCTTCCGGCAGTTTTGATGATTTTTCCTTTTGACATTACATGAATTTTGTCCAACTTGGTAAGAAACCTCAATATTCTTGCATAATGGGTAATGACAATTACACCAGCTCCTGTCTCAATCAATTTATTAATAGCTTCTGCAACTGCCTTTACAGCATCAATATCCAATCCAGAATCAGGTTCATCAAGAATTGCAAGGTTGGGCCTCAACACAAGCATTTGCATAACTTCAGATCTCTTTTTCTCTCCGCCCGAAAAACCCTCATTAAGATACCTACTCAAAAAGCTTGGATCAAGTCCGACATTATCAAGGTTTTTTTTCAAATACTCGTGAAACTCCCTCACTGTCAAAAAAACTTCCCGGTTTTTTTGCTCGTCGGCTAGGCTTTTAGTCAACAGATTATACGCATTACGTAAAAAATGACTATAACCCACACCAGATACCTCAGTCGGATACTGAAATCCCAAAAACAAGCCCTTTTTTGCCCTCGCATCAGTACTTAACTTGAGAATACTTTCATCATTTACCAAAACATCCCCCGATATTATTGAGTATCGAGGATGACCTAACAAAACATTGGCTAATGTGCTTTTGCCTGAGCCATTCAGGCCCATAATAGCATGCACCTCGCCTTTGTTAACATCTAAATTAACCCCGTTAAGGATTTGTTTGTCTTCTATATTGACATGCAGATCCCTTATACTAAGAAATGACATAAATTTTTATATAATAGTACATTATATAAATATTCGTCAAAATAACGCTGTTATACTTGTAAAATCTATAAAAAAGTAAAATTAAAGTTATAATAATCCAATTAATTATGTGTATTTTACTAAAAACTATATAAAATGTTTACAATAAATAAAATTTTTATCAGGTTATGAAATAGTTATTTTTCCAACCATATACGGGTGAACGGTACAATAGTAAGACTGTTCGCCTTGGCCCAATTTTTCAGCAGGTATGCTAAATTTATTGTTTGCAGTTAAGAGACCCGAATCAAAGAGTTTTCCGCTTTCAGGGTCTGCCGGCCCTGTCCCACTAGTAGCAGAATGGGGAGCTGTATCCTCATTTACCCAGGTAACCAACGCATCGCTAGTGGCAGTGGCAGGATCGGGCCCATAATCAGGATTTCCTTGAACGGAGGCACCTACCGGTATGCTTATTGAAACCTTATTTGTGAACTGAGATTCATCTACAACTTCAGTATCAGCTGGTGTTTCTGTTGCTGCGCCTGCTTCGCTTTCAGGTGGGAGCTCTAGTCTATATATGGAGTTTTGGACTCCTACATGTGGGCTTGCTGCTGAGAAAAGAAAATATGTAACCACACCTGTAAGTGCTGCTAATCCCATAATTGATAAAAAAAATCTTTTATCGGTTTTATCATATTCCATAGTGATATCCATTCTATAAAAAAACCCCTATTAATTTCTTTTATGAATATAAAAAAGATTATAATAAAAGCAAGTTTGTTTATTTTAAGGTAA
>JBNJLU010000144.1:0-5488 GCA_050591185.1 Candidatus Nitrosocosmicus sp. | reverse complement strand
ACTTTGAATGTCACATACACAGGTCACTTTGTTAACTGGATCTAGTACCACGGTATTAAAGGAGTGAGTATATCGTAAAAATGGTAATGGCATTTACAATATTCACTCCTTTATTTTTTATTTATAATAATGTTGTTTATGTTTTTTGCAAAAGGTTAATGTGTGTAATCACTGCTCCACCGTTACAGTTAATATAAATTACAATCAAACATGACTTCTGCCAACAAGATAAATAATTAATTATATGTTGTATATTTCAAATTTCAATTCTGATATGAAGTAATATAATTTAATTGGCTGGATTTATGTATTAACGTTGATATCTTAATTTGGTATTCTTTTGATTTGTCGGTCATTATATCGGGAACACCGTAACGATCTATCTATTGATATTCAAAAAAGAAGAAGCGTAAGATATTGATCATTAATATGTATTCAAAATACTGATTGTAGTATCGCCAATATGGCAAATAACTATTTCTTAACAAAATAACAATGAAATGCTGGCCTATAACAAACTTTAAAAATGATGCAACATTTATTATTGATATTATATTTTTGGTCATTTTTATTTTGTGTAAACTTTTTTTATTTACAAAACATACGGCATAAACACAAATATTTTACATTATTGCAGAAGCAACAGATTTACCGGAATTACAAAGCATTCTACCAATGGAGAATCAAGTGTATCTTTATATTGCTATTGGGTTAACCTAATTAAGTTCGTGATACTATCATAATGCAAAACCAAAATATAAACACGATATTGGCCATTGGAGTTATCATAACTGCGTTTAATGCGGTATTGCAATTAGATCCTACTGATTTGGCATATTCTCAGGCTGTTGATCTGATTCCCATAAATTCTGGCAATGTAACACTTGATAGCAGTTTACCTATATTTTATGAATGCATAGAAGAAGCAGTAGATGCAAGTGAAAATGCACAACAGGCACCATACTTTGAGGATGAGCCGACAAAGAACGAAGTGAGAGGTTGCTATCAAGAAGTATTAGTAGATCATCCAGTAGAAGTTACAGATAATCCAGTGGAAGAGGAGAAATAGGAGTAAGGATAGACATGCAGATCAAAAATAACACAAAAATGACAACATTAAGCATGTTAGCTATCTTTGCAATCTTTGTAATTTTAATTCAAACCACTTTGGTAGATGCCGCTCAGGGTTTGACAAAATACTATAATTGTGTAACGAGGGATGCAAACAATCAAGGATCTCTTTCTTTGGCTGATGTTGAGATTTGTTATGACAAAGTGTTTAAGGGTGCCCAAAATGCAGATGCTGATGGCAGACCCTTAACCTGAATTGGCACAGATTAAGGAAACAGTAAAAGTAACCTACCTCAATTAGAGCAATCATTAAATTTCCATGATTAAATCCCATCCACTGATTAACTTGTATAAAGTTGTATTTTACAATGATTTAAAAAGGCAATTCTTCTATGACTGCGTTACTGACTTGGTCAATTCGATGTCCCTAGTTATAGGTAAATGGGATGCAAAATACTTTGATGTAAAGCCAAAAAGTGCTACAAATCAATCCGAAGAGAAGAAATAGGAAAACCAATAATTAAAAGCATCGGATAACTATTTCATTTAGCATCAAGGTGTTATTTAGGCGGCATCAAATAAGAGAAAGTTTTTCCACCTCATTAAATTTGTATTCCCCCCCCCCATGATAAAATATCCGCAAGAATAACTACTGCTTTTTAGTTCATTTATCGGCCACAGAATCTGCAATTTCAAAATCGATTCAATTTTATTTAATTTTTGTTGTGTCTTGATTTGCGCATTAAATTTAGAAAACCAAAAGAAAAGGTTTGAACAATTCCCTCCCTCTGATTTCTCTATTGGTTTGATGGAATTATTTGTCCCCTGATTTCGCCATTTGGATTCTGCTTTGTGTGAACATTTACATATGAGGTTCCATTGTTCATTGCGCCAATCAACTCGCTTAATGGGTTACCTTGCATTGGCCCCTCCAGTCTTTCGCCTGTGAAATTGCCATTAAGGTAAGATTGATTCCGGGGAGAAGTAATGTTAAACAGAGTTACTGCAATTGGGCCATTTTGGCCAGGAGGTGCTAGATGAATGTGGCCAGCCGCCGCTATACCTTCCAAAATGGTAGTATTAACAAAATAGTTCATACGGTCATTTGTTGGAACCAAATCAGCAATACCATTTGCGATTGTTTGAACCGGTGGGACCTCTCCCTGACCTGATAGGCGGGCAGAGAAATTTGCATTGTGGTGACTAACTGACGTACTGTTAATTTGTGTCGCATTTTGTGCAAACACTGCCAAATTTATACTCAATGACACTATAATTCCTGTAGTCACAATGATCGAGACGATAAAAACCGATATTACGATATTCTTTGGGGTCATTAAAAAAACTCTAGGAAAGTTGCATCATATAACCATTCTCCAAATAATAAAAAAATCTTTTTTCATTTTAAAATACTTTATTTGTTAATTAAAAATTTAATCAAATCAATGACAAACATGAAGGTTTTTTATACAATTCAAACAATAGTTGTATATATACAAATGACACTTACAAAATACGGAAAATGTCTAATTATTGCATCAATAATTTTGGTTATAGCAGGAATAATCTTTACGTTGCAGAGCAACGCGGTCGTTGGCCCATCTTCATCATTTATGTATGCTAACCCAGAATGGGCAAGCAACGGTTTTATCATTATTGGTACAGGTGTGGCACTTGCCGTAATAGGCATAATAGTATCCCAAATAGAAAAAAAGAAAAGAGTTTCCGCAAAATAATGAGAGATATAGCATCATGTGTGTGTGTGTGTGTTTTGAACGACGATTTACAACTTCAAATCATACACTGGTAATTAGTGACTGTATGACAGCCATCCATCCATCTGCAATGTTTTTTTGATTATATCCGCCACCACCTAATGCAACTAATCTTCCGCTACAGTGCTTGTGCGACAGTAAATGTAGCCTCTCAGATGCATATGAATGGGCTTTTGATGTATACTGCAGATGGGTTAAGGGGTCCCCTCTTATGCCATCTGCGCCGCATTGAAAAATTATCAGTTCAGGTTTTGCAACGGTATTGATAAACTCCTCCACTTTAGCAAATGAAGAAATAAAATCAGAATCGCTAGAATTTGGTTTCAGAGATATATTTAGTTTTGTGCCCATGGCATCCCCCAAACCTGTTTCGCCTTCATTGCCCGTGCCGGGGTAAAGATATCTTCCATCTTCATGTATGTCTGCAATATATACAGACGAATCTTGCTCAAACTCATAGTAAACGCCATCACCATGATGGGCGTCTATATCCACATAGCATATCCTTTCCAGTCCATATTTTTTTTTCGCGTACATTATCATTACACCAATATCATTAAACACACAAAACCCGCCTGCAGACCCCCTTCTGGCATGGTGAAGCCCACCAATAGGAGTAAATGCATGCAAAATCCCATTTGTTTTTTCCATAACCAAGACCAGAGCTTCAAGACTTGATCCAACAACATAGCATGATGCTTCAAAAATGCCCTTAAATGCAGGTGTATCACCAACATCCAAAAATCCCGCTCCTTGTTTTGAGGATTCCTCAACTAAATCGACATAATGTTTATCATGAAATTGTAAAAGCGCATCTTTTGATGCGAGTTTGGGTTGCTCTATTGTTATCTGGTTGGACTTGTCAATATTCAGTGCAATAAACTTGGACCAAAAAGAGTACATTCTATTAGAATTAAATGGATGAGATTGACCAAATCCGTATGAGGCTAGCTCTTCCCCGTAAAAAACAGCTGTATTACACACACACAAACAATTATGAACCCAAAGTAATAAGATTTGTAACATATCCAAAATGCCAAGTTTCATTTCAATGGAATTTTTGACCATTTAAGAAAAAATGCCAACTACGTCAAGGAAATATAATCATTACACATTAGATTTAACTATATGAAACTACCGTAAAGCAAGGATACGCAGCAGCATAATAACTGTATTCAGCAAATGGATAAAAAAACTGTTTTGAGTGGTTAGTTAATGGAATCTCGTTAAATCAGGTATCCATCTTTTTTTTAAAAAGAAAATGCAGCCCATACTTTTGTTTTATATCGGCATAAGTAACGGAAATGATACAAATGACGGGGCACCGTTTGACTATGCGTCACCATTTAACGGAAACATATTAACAACGCCATGTGTAACAAATGTTCATTTATCTGGTTGTGGTTTCCGGTAACAAATTAAATGGTATGCACCCCATTTCTGCCTTTGACAAAAAGCCAAAATCAAAAATCCATAGAGACCTAATTATTTCCATAAAACAAGATGGTAGAGACAAAACGATTGTTTTTTTTTGCATCGAATACAGTATTTAAACACATTAATTAATCTGTCAAATGGCATTGGGCATCTGATACAATTCCATAACCCCACCATGCAACTCATAAAAAAGACAATTTTAATATATATGCAAAATATTGCAGTAAACCTCATTTTTATGTTAAACCAAATGTATTAGTGACAAGAAAGTATGAAATATTAATAAAATAATGTAAAAAGTTGCTATTATTTTATAAAAATGAATCGATAAAATACAAACAAGCCAGCATAACAAAACTATTTAATATTATCAGGTTAATGTACATAATTACTCATATGTGCGACTTTACCGACTATGGGATAGCAGACAAACAAAAAATCACAAAGAAGTTAATCAATGAGGATGATGAAGTCTGGGAAGATGAACCAGAGCTTGAAAACCTGGAAAATGAAGAGGAAAAAGCAAAAGAAAAGTATGTTCCTTTAACCCAGTAACTTCAAGTACACAAACACACATCCAAAATTGGAATGAAAGATAGTTGCTGCCTACAAAATCAACAAATATCTTTTTTTTCTTTTCCAAAATATAGAGAAGCATCTTATTCTCTTATGCTACAAATACTTGCAAATAAAAATTTCACAAAGCATAGTATGATAAAGTTTTGGAAAAAGATATTTCCAAGTTGTCAAAGTAAAATAAAATGAAACAGAGGAAAGAAGGATTTGAATTTTATTAAACAGTCTTGTTTAGATAAAGATTAATTATTGTGAATAACAGAGTTTCATATATTTTATAGTCAATTGCATAATCTTGTGTTCCAACTCATCATGGGCTGTTGAAAATGGGTGTTTATTTTTAGGTGGTAAGTTATGAATCAAGCCAAGTGTTTTTCTGACTTCGGAAACTAAAGCCATGTTTCAATATCCTTGAAATCTCAGGTTTTGCAGCCCATCTCAATGTATTAATTCAACATTTAGGTTCCAACAGATCGCATGTTTCCCATTTCCTTCTTTTGTGTTATCCGAAAATTCGTATTTCGTATATGATGTAGTTTCGCATTCACAAAACCAATCTTTTGGTGAATCGGAAGAATATAACTATTTGTTTATTGTTTGGAGCAGTAGTAGAGGTTGCTTTAGCCAAA
>JBNJLU010000143.1:0-5527 GCA_050591185.1 Candidatus Nitrosocosmicus sp. | reverse complement strand
AAACGAATATTCTGATTCCTCAAAAGAATGGTCAGAAGCGGGATATGCTTTAGATTATTTGGAAATAGCCGATCAAATTCCATACAAAAAGGATGGAGAACTGGTTTTGCTTGATCATATTCCTAAAACTGCAAAAAGATTACTCGACCTTGGAACAGGTGATGGCAGGCTGATTAAACTACTAAGGACAAACCTTTCATCATTACAGGAAGCCGTAGGATTGGATGTTTCTCCGACAATGCTTAACATGGCCAGAGAATATTTCAAAAACGATTATTCAGTCAAGATTATGGCACATGACCTTTCATATCCACTTCCAAAGGATTTAGGACAGTTTGATGCGGTAGTCTCTGGATTTGCAATACATCATTTAACCCATGAGAGAAAACGGGCTCTCTATAAGGAGATATTTGATGTGGTGAAACCCGGGGGGATATTTTGTAATTATGATCACGTGGCCTCATCCACCCCAAGGTTACATCAACAATTTTTAGCAAAAACCACGGTCAAGAAGGAGGATAAATCCAATAAACTTCTGAATACTGAAGTTCAATTAGAATGGCTAAGAGAGATTGGTTTTACAGATGTTGATTGCTATTGGAAATGGCTTGAGTATGCTTTGATGATTGGTGTTAAACCCGGGGATATTATGACTTAGGTTCACCTCTAGAAAAGAAAACGCAGCACATACAACCACTTTCAAATACGTAACCTAGTGAATAATGATACCTGGTGAAGAAGATTGGGCCACATCCGGTCCATCGAGCGTTCCCTTAGTTGCTAAATAAATGGGAAAAGGTCAGGATTCGGTATCAAGAAATAAAGTCACACTCTATGATGCTTATGGAGTCTTTAAGAACTCACCCAAATTTACTTTAAGTAAATAAGTTACAATGTTTGAGTTTTTATTTTTATAATCTTGGCCAAACACGACATTAAATTTAATTATTGTTGATAATCAAAGTACCATTTTAACGGTTATACCAAAAATTTAACCGATAAAGATAACTGATATAAATAATAATACCTATAAAGAGTTAATGTCATCAAACAGTGGCCAATTTAAATGTGAAGCATGTGGAACTTCTTTTAGTTCCCAACAAGAAATGGAAGAGCATGGAAGAAGGGAACATAACAAATAAAAGAAAGTCTTAAGACTGCAATAAAATACAACAGTAATATTTTTTAATTAAATGAAACAATCCACATCCTGTTTTTTTTTCTTATCAACACCTTTTTGTAATCGTTTTCTAATTGTCAATCACTGTTACCATCTTTGGCAAGTTATGCAGTAGGATTAGTTAAAGCAGTTAAGAAAAGAAATAGAAAGAGTACTTGAGATTGCCCCAAGTTGTCAATCTACGACATCATTACTAAAATAGGGTTTGACTTCATACTTTTATAAGACAACCTCATAAGGTTGATATGAAATCTGCAAGAATAATTAAACCAAAGGAATCCTTAGAATTACAACAACTTGAAATTCCAAAACCTAATGGTGTTGAGGTTCTTGTCAAAGTTCATTCTGCAGGTGTTTGTCATAGTGATATTCCTTTGTGGGAGGGAGGATATGAGGGTCTCGATGGACAAATATTAAAAACTACCGATAGAGGAGTAAAATACCCTTTGACTCCAGGTCATGAGATAGCAGGTACAATAGAAGATCTGGGAGATCAAGCCAAAGGATTTAACAAAAATGAAAAAGTTCTTGTATATCCGTGGATAGGTGAAGGATTATGTCCTGCATGTAGAAGGGGTGAGGAAAATCTTTGTGATGCACCTAGATCACTAGGCGTCTACGTAGATGGAGGTTATTCAGAGTATGTATTGGTACCAAGTTACAAATATTTGGTAAAAATAGGAGACGATCTTAATATGGATGCAGCTGCAACATTGTCATGTTCTGCGCTCACAGCATATGGCGCAGTAAAGAACGCTGATCTAAAACCAAACGATAATGCTGTGATTGTTGGCGCAGGAGGATTAGGCTTTATGGCAATACAGCTAGCAAAAGCACTGACAGGTGCTAGGATAATCGCGATGGATATAGATGACAATAAATTAAAAACTGCCAAAGAAGATGGTGGTGCTGATAATATAGTCAATTCCAAAAAAGAAGATCCTGTAAAGGCCATTATGGAATTAACCAACAATCTTGGTGCAGATGCGATAATCGACTTTGTCAACGCATCAAAAACCGTCGAGGCGGATATGCAATTTCTTAGAAGAAGAGCAAGGGTAGTACTAGTAGGGCTATTTGGAGGCGAACTCAAATTGAATTTAGTAAGTATGCCAACAAGAGCATACAGGTTAATTGGATCATACACTGGAACAATAGATGATTTACTAGAGTTGGTTTCATTAGCTAAAAGAGGAGTAATAAAACCACTTGTTTCAAATCGATTTAAGCTTGATCAAGCAACCGAAGCATTGACGATGTTAAAAGATGGCAAAATTAATGGTAGAGGTGTAATAAACCCATGAAAGAATCTGAAAGAGCAACAGCAACCATGGATTTTAAGACAATAAATCCAACAACGGGAGAGATTATCAACCGATACCAAATAATGACCAAAGATCAGATAAATGACAAAGTGAGGAAATCCAGAATGGCATTTCAAGAGTGGAAAAAAGATGCAAACAAGAGGGTGATTCATCTCCATAATTTTGCCAATGAATTACGAAAAGATAAGGAGAATCTTGCTAGGACCGCCACAAATGAAATGGGAAAACCAATCAAACAATCTAGGTCGGAAGTCGAAAAATGTGCCTGGGTGATGGAATATTATGCAGATAACGGACAGATCCTTTCAACAGATGAAATTGTCAATACAGATGCGAGGAAAACAGTGATAAAATTTCAGCCTATCGGTGTAATAGGTAGTATAATGCCTTGGAATTTTCCCTACTGGCAAGCATTAAGATTCGCAGCTCCATCATTGATGGTCGGCAATACAATTGTATTAAAACCATCTAGTGCTACCATGCAGTGTGGAATTGAAATAGAGAAAGCTTTTAACAATATAGGGATACCCGAAGGGGTATTCCAAACCCTTGTAGGAGATTCAAGTATTGCAGAGTCCCTTATTGATTCAGATATTAACGCTGTAACATTTACCGGAAGCGTTCCAGTAGGTAGAAAAGTTGCACAGAGAGCCACATCACAAGTAAAGAAAACGGTGCTTGAGTTGGGTGGTAGTGATCCTTTTATTGTGTGTGAAGATGCTAATATTGATAAAGCATCTGATGGTGCGATAATGGGACGTTTTATAAATTGTGGTCAGAGCTGCATCGCATCAAAGCGTTTTATCGTAATAAAAGGTGTAGCAAACGAATTCATTGAAAAATTCGTTCAAAAAACTGAAAAACTTAAGGTTGGGGATCCTTTATCAGATGATACCGACATAGGACCTATTGTGAACGCCAGTGGCTTAAAGAAAATTGATTCACAGGTTAAAGATTCAATTAAAGAAGGTGCTGAAGTCCTCACGGGAGGAGAACAAACAGGAAATAAGGGTTATTTCTATAGACCAACAGTTCTCAGGGGTGTTAGCCCGAATATGTCTATAGCACAGGAAGAGGTATTTGGTCCAGTTGCTCCAATTATTATTGCGGGCGATGATCTGGAAGCTATAAGAATTGCCAATGATTCAGAATATGGTCTTGGAGCAAGTATATGGACTCAGGATCTAGATAGAGCAGAGAGACTTTCAAACAGTATAGAGTCCGGAATAGTATCTGTTAATAATGTTGTAGCTTCCGATCCTAGAGTTCCATTTGGTGGGGTGAAGAGAAGTGGTTTTGGCAGAGAATTGTCTAGATACGGCATGCTTGAATTTGTGAATATAAAATCAGTCAGATTCTATGATCAATTAATTCATAATCATCATGTAGAATGATTGGGAGTGATGAGTAGAACAGAGGTACATAGGTAAAGTGGTAAAGGAGTAGAATATTTGACTATGTCTGAGACCATAGAAAATGTGTTGATACTTCAAGGCGGAGGTTCCTTGGGGGCGTTTGGCTGCGGAGTATTCAAAGCACTTGCAAATAAAAATATAAAAATTGACATAATCGCAGGTACATCAATAGGCGGATTGAATGCTGCTATAATCGCAGGTAGTAAGGAAGATCATCCGGAAAAGGCATTAGAACAATATTGGTTGGAATTAGCTGAGGGAAGTACAAACTGGGATTCTCACTTTACAGAATGGTTAACTGGACTTTCAACACCAAAAATGACTCCGGAGTTAAGCTGGCTAATAAAAAATAAACCAGATCATTCAACAATGTCTCATTTTTCACAATTTAAATCAATGACGTCATTTTATAATTCGGCATTTTATGGAAATAAGAACATTTTTGTACCACGATGGAACCCTAAATTTGCGTTTACAGATCGACAGTATTTTACACCCAATGAGTGGACTTATTTATATGACCACTCACCTTTGGTGGAGACTGCCAAGAAGTATATTGATTATAACAAGTTACAACCAAATGGTAAATTTAATTCACGTCTGATTATAACCGCAGTTAATGTATTGACTGCAGAACCGCTAATTTTTGATAGTGCCAAACAACAAATATCTTCAAAGCATATTCTAGCAACAACAGGATATCCATCGTACTATTTTGGATGGGTGGAAATAGAAAAAGGGGTATTTGCTTGGGATGGCAGTTTACTAAGTAATACTCCATTAAGAGAGGTAATAGAAGCTTCTCCGGTTAATAACAAGCAAATTTTTCTGGTAGAAAACTATCCCAAAAAAACTGATACTCTACCGGATAACCTTCTAGAAGTCCAGCACAGAGCCAGAGACATCATGTTCAGTGATAAAACACTTCACAATATAAAAATGTCTAGAATAATTACATATTACCTTAGGCTTATGGATGATCTTTATGTGATGCTAGAGAATAATTTTAATTCGGAAAAAAAAGAAGACAAAGATAAATTTGAACAACTTCGTTTAAAATATAAAAAAGTGGCCGAAGAACATGGTGCAGAAATAAAGCGTGTATATTATTTAACAAGAGATGAGCCATTTCCATCCATTTATGAGAATGCAGAATTTTCTATAGATACAGTAAAGGCTTCAATTAGGGATGGAGAAGTAAAGACAAATCAGAAACTAAATGATACCGCTATGAGATAGTTCACTAACGGATAATAACATATCGAAAATGTCCTTTTTCATCGAACAAGAATCCTAATCAGTCTTAATAATTAAATGGAAAATTATAAAGGTTATAATAGAAATTAAACCCTCTAAGACAAATAATTTAAACAAGTTTTGATTATCAAGGCATATATGAATGAAGACGAAAATTCCAATGATAAAGATTTTTCATGGTTAAAATTTGCTTGTCCTTCATGTGCTATTTACTATGGGATAAATTTTTTAGTTTCTTCTATAAAGAACAGAAAAGTGCTTTGTTGCCTAATTCATTATCCTAACGCAACATCTTATTCTGTTGATCTATATTCTTCTAAACAGGTTATACAATGATACCTTTATCATCA
>JBNJLU010000142.1:0-5531 GCA_050591185.1 Candidatus Nitrosocosmicus sp. | reverse complement strand
GGTTTAGAGGTGAATGATTTTTCCCCCATAACGTAAATGTATTTTATTATAATGAATAGCAGAATGGCGGCAAATGGCAAGATGGACAGAAAAGTCATTCGCCAACCAAAATGTTCGATAATTGTAGCGCCCAATCCAAGGCCTACCACAGAACCCCCAGCAAATACTGCGGTAAATATGCCTTGTCCTATTGCAAGCTTATCTTCTGGAAATTTTTCTCTAATGATTCCAAAAGCTACAGGAAACATCGCTATTCCTATTCCCTGTATAATCCTTGAAATCACCATGAGCACAATGTTTGAGGACAGGCCACCGAGCAATGTACCAACTGAGTAAACAACCATGATCACTATCAGCACTTTTTTCTTTCCATGAATATCGGAAAGCTTGCCCACAATTGGGGTCATTACTGCCCCGGTAATCAGGTACGCCGTAAGTATCCATGAGGATGCAGTGTATGAAATTTCAAATTCATTAACCAGATCCGGGATTGCGGGAAGCAGCATCGTCTCCCCGTACATAGTTATAAGCGCAATTGAGCTTAGTATGATCAATGAAACCCAAGCGTCTTTGCTTATTTTATTTTCCATTTCCCTACCAAAGTGTATTAATCTGCTGTTGATATAATTATTTGAATCAAAAAGATTTAGAACTGAATGTATACTTTATTGCAATTTTTAAATCAAATTATAAATTTAGGTTCTATTTCATCATCAGGTTTTTTATTCAGGTGTTGGAAATCAGTTGGTGAAACACTTTCAAATGTAATATCAAACATATTTTGACATCTTTCTATTAATTCATAAATGGTTTCTTTTCAAGTAAAGATATTCGTATTTCTCGACATATTTGCAACTAATATAGTGAACCTGGTTAAGGTTCAAATGGATTGGAAATCTGACAAGTCAGCAATAGCGGAAGGACAAAGGATGTAGATATTAATTTTATAAGTCCTAAATTATAAAAAAACTAATACCACTATTTATTAAGATAAATGGTTGTTGATAAATGGATAATAACAATGATAGATTTCCTGCTGGCTTTTCTTTTAGAACAACATCCATACAAGTCCCAACACCTAAATATAACGCATTTTTAAACGGGAATCTGTTTATTTCACCCAATACAAAAGCTTTAGTAATATTTGTTCATGGGAGTGGCAGTAGTGGCTACAGTCCTAGAAATCAATACCTCTCCAAAGTATTAAATGACTCGGGGATTGGTACTCTGCTAATTGACCTTCTTACTGCAGAGGAAACAAATATGGACAATGATACTAAAGAATATCGGTTCAATATCGGATTACTTGTTAATCGCATAGTTGCTATTACTGATTGGCTTGTACATCATCATGACACTAAGTTACTTCGTATAGGATATTTTGGAGCAAGTACTGGGGCTGCTGCTGCTTTAATGGCAGCTGCTCAAAGACCTGACATTATTAAGGTGATAGTTTCTCGTGCAGGTCGGCCTGATTTAGCTAATTATCATGATACTGCAAAAATGTCTTCTCCTACTTTATTTATTGTGGGTGAAAAAGATCCCAAAATACTCGAAATAAATAAAAAAGCATTAGAACATCTTAAAACTTTGGAAAAAAAAATCATGGTAATTCCAGGTGCTACCCATCTTTTTGAAGAGCCTGGAAAAATGGAACAGGTTGCAAGAATAGCAACAGGTTGGTTTAAGCGTTATTTGTAAATACAGATTATAATAGTAAAATTAAACTAATGTAATAACGAATGGGAAATTATGCCATATATACATTATGAACTTATCATTATAGTAAGTTTCTTTCTTGCATTATTTTAATAACGTCAAAATCTGTTATAACATCCCAATTTTGATGATACTGCTCCACCGAATGAAATGCAGAAGGAGAAGGACGAAATACTGCTTCAACTTCTGCGTTACATTCTTTTTTTAATAGATCAATAACATTTTTTGGTGCAACAGGTGTTGCAATAATCAAGCTTTTCAAACTAGTTTTTATTTGAGAGTTTTTTTGTTTCTCTATTTTTCTTATCCACCTAGCTGCAGTTAAAATAGTAGATCCTGTTGAAATACCATCATCAGTTAAGATTATTGTTTTATATTTGAGAATTTTATCTGAAATAGCACCTATATTTTGATGTAAATGGCGATAGATTATGGCTCTTCGTTCTATCTCCTTCATCTGCAATTCGATCTCTTTTTCAATATACTCTTTTGTTATTTGTAAATCATCAGCAAGTCCATCAAGAATATATGTTGATCCATCTTCCATAATTGCACCTATTGCTTGCTCTTTATTGTCAGGATCTGTTAGTTTTCGGGGAATAAGAATTTCAAAATCTGCTGATAACTTTTTTGCCACTATATCAGCCGTTATAATACCAGCTCGAGGGATTCCTATAACGACAATATCATGTTTTTCTTCCTTTTTGATTTTACTTTTTAAAAGTTCTCCCAATACATTGGCAGCAGCATATCTATTTTCAAACCTTAACTGAAATCTTTTAGTTATCGATTTAAATATAATTCTTATTCACTTTCCTTAAATAGTTTCACTACAGTAAACATTAGATCTAGCAAATTACCCAGTCTCCCCCATAATGCAACTTCGACCTTAAAAGATCATTTTGGTGTAATAAGTTTGTTATTTTTTTCAACCAAGTATATTATGTATTGTTATCAAATGCAAATATTTGACAATTCCAAAGATAAATAAGAAACAAGAATCGTAGATTAATTATAATTATTCAATTACCGTAAACAGATTGTTCTCGGTAATTGCCAATTCAAAAAGGTGTTAGAATGTTATACTGAAAAATGATTTACCATTTAGACATATTAATTTTTTTTGCTTACTGTTACTATATATTGTGACTTTAGAGATGCATATTCCAAGGTTTTGATGTTTCCATAGCCTTTTATGAAAGTCCATCCTGCACTATTTAAAAGACTTTGTAGTTCATGCAATGAATATAATCTTAGTTTTATTTGTAATTCTAATTGCATTCGAAAACAATCCTCCAGATCTTTCTTATAGAATTTTGATTTACTCACTGCTGTTGATGTAGATTGATTGAATTCCCATATTTCATTAGATAATATCCCTTCTAATTCCCAGATATAATGATGGGGTGTATTCATGATTGTCCAATCCCTATTCTCTGTTTCTATCACCAAAATGCATCCAGTTTCGGCCACACTATGAAGCTGTTTCAGTATTTTGTAATCTTCATCTTCACCCATATATCCAAAAGAGTTAAACATTAGAATAATGGCATTGAATTTAGTTTCATAATTTGAATATAAAACGTTCCTTAGATCGCTTATATTTCCTTTATAAAACCTAATTTTCTTTTTTTCTTTATATAATTCTTGTTCAGAGTATAGCATTGCTTTTTCTATGAAAAACTGGGAGGGATCATATCCTACTATTTCATATCCATGTTTTGCTAGAGGAATGCTGTGCCTTCCAATTCCACATGAAAAATCTAATATTTTACTTCCTTTTCTAACGTTAAATTCCTCAAATAAAGTGCATAATCCATTAACTTCCATAATTGCATCTTTTTTAAGGTGTTCAAGAAGTGGATAATAAAGATAAGAGTGGTTTACATAGAATGTCTCAGCCCAATGTGTTTCATTAATATTGGATTCATTAATTGACATAAGTTTTCTTGGAAAACAACTGCTAGAAAAACATTAACGAGAAAACACCATAATTTACTATATCTGTATATAGCTTATCCTTTAATTATTTTGGATGTACAACATTATTTAAAGTCGGTTTAAAATTAATATTTTTGTTATATTGGTGTATGATGAGTATGATCTTTTTAATGGTGTTTTTTACTTGTAATTCTTTCATCCAATAATTGATGACATTAATTTCTGCTCACTAACCTTGTTTTTACTATATATTTTTTACAATCTAGTAATAAATTACAGTTAATTGACAATATACTACACCACTGTATTTTACTCATTCTGTATGTTTTATTTGGCTTACTGTACATCCAACATAAAAACTAAAAGGTCATTTGTTTTTCTCTAAACTTGTTGACTTGTATAGCAATGATACCCCTTTTCATAATGCCAGACTAATACTACTTATTGGAATTAAAAAAAATGCTGCTTCCTGGGAATTTTTCTCCAATTTCAGTAGGTGGCACTAAAAAAATACCTGCAGAATAAACAGAAAAAAAATCATTTAAGCTTGGCATAGCATTTAATTGATCCTTCGTTATAATTTTTTCTTTAGGCATATATGTCAGACTCTGAAATAATTTTTCTGGATCGTTTTGAAAGCTCACAAAATTTAACCCGGTCTTAAATCCAGGAAGAGAATTAGATGATTCTAAGAACTCGAAACCTTGCCTAAAGATTCTATTAGATGAATTATATTTGCTTTGATCTTTATTTTTAGGACTAGTAGTAGCAATATGGCTATTCAGTAGTATTTTGTCTGAAACTTCACGTGGAAGATGGTGAAATCTATGTAGAGGCAAATCTCTATAGTATTCGTTTCCATTGTCGGTTACCTCGTAAGTTCCAACTATTGGGCACCGTGCATCTTTTATCGGTTTGCCGTTTTTATCGATTCCAACTATTGGGCATCCTGTTTCTTTATCTCTTCCAATTATGATTTCTTGTTCCTCAGTACTCATTTTTTCCCAAGATTCCATATTTATAGAAATTCTCATAAACGCAAGGTAGGTGCCATTTACAGTCCACAGATCTTGACTTACCTTTGTTGGCTTTATTGCAATTGCCTCAAACCGCTCAGAGCTTTTTATATTTGATACACCGTCATGAAATCCTATTAAGCTTCTGTTAGTCACACTTTGAAACCCAGAATAATATGTAGAAATTCGTAAAGATATTTTAGGCTTGGTCTTTTTGTGAAATCGACGAAGTTCTTTCCATGTTTCTACAAGTGCACGACTAGTATGAAACTCGGTGTCGGAGATAAATTGAATAATTATGTGATCGGAAAGAGCAGGGTTAACATTCAAATCGTCTGCATAGGATATTCGTGATCCATTTAGTAGGGGCCCGCCCCCATTTGGATTGGGTTCTTTGAACATCCACCTATCGTCGAAGTTTATCGGCTTAGTTTTAGCAATACCATCTACTAAAAAAACTTTAGGGCTATAACCAAATAGCACGGAGAGATTCCCAGAAGATCTTTTGTTGGGGTTTATATCCAATTCTTTAATAATTCCTTTTTTTAGTTCCTTAAGTCTTAACCACAAGCCTTCTAATGTATTGCCAATATCAACTGCATTAGTATTTTCAGGAGCTCGAAGGAAAAGAACACCTAAAGAGTTCCCTATATGTGGCTCTCGTAGATAATATATTCCATTCTGAAGGCGGCCTTTCATTATTCTATAATAATAAACATTGTTTCTTATAAGCTAAACTTAATAATTTGTCAAATTTCATTTTATTGACATTCATTGGTTATTTTTTACTTATATGCAAGTTCATTAATTAGTAGATATGGTAAGAGTTATTCCAGCTAATAGTAAATACAGGGG
>JBNJLU010000141.1:0-5553 GCA_050591185.1 Candidatus Nitrosocosmicus sp. | reverse complement strand
GGGGTAAAACATACAGCCAGTGGATACAGGATTGGTGTAATTGGTTCTTTATGGTAAATCCAGATAATTATAATAACGAACCATGGAATGATGTAAAGTTTCTGAGATCGGTCCCATCACCATCAAAACTTGCTGCTATTGATCCTACCGGTAATACTAAATATGATGGATCTGCAATGCAAAGAACCTCTACGACTACAATGATTGGTAGAGATAGACTAATCATGTATGAGGATCAGGCTATTTTATTCCCTATTATGAAGACAATTTGGGTAGGTAGTGAGCCAAATTTAGATTATGGTCAAATGCAAAGTTGGGTAAAGGCGGCAAATTTTGTTAGTGACAACCCACCATTACCCATTAACTTTACCATTGATGGAGTTCCATTAACTTTGTCTGATCCAATTACAGAATATAAAATAGATACCGGATTGTTTCATGTGATAATACCGAATGCAGATTATGGCACATCATTAAAAGATTTTGTACCTGATCCTGCACCCTCAGGTGTTTATCCTTCATATTGTGAAGGCTATTTCTTTTTAGTTGATGGATTCACGGCTAGACCGGAAAGTTATGTAATATTCTCTTTTGCTAAAGGTGCTCCATATACCGGTCGCGAATATTATTCATCATTCGTTTATGAAATCGAAGTACTCCCTACATCTGTAAAATCTAGACCCCCTATATCAGGAAGTTTTCCAGAGCCAGTTCTTAATATGATAAAGTTGGATCTAACTACCAAAAAGACTAATGGAGAAATTGATGAAATCAAATTTAATGCATATGAAGGTTATTTAAATAGTTGCAGAAAAGCTCAGGAGGATTTTGTAAAAGAAAGTCTAAATAATAATGGAGAAAAGGCGATCATCAAATCTATAGCGGGATTAAAAAAGGATGTTGATAGAATCAATAGAACAAGGACTGATGCAGTATCCAGGCAGGCGGCTAAGGATTTGGAGTCCGATACACCTAATGGTGAATCAATCGAAGCGAATCAAACATAATAGATATTTTCTCGCCATCAATTTTTCTTTTATTTATAGAAATCCGAGAAACCTGAATAAATAACATTCATTTCAATTTAAATGGTGAAACATCTTTACCTGTATCCACAACGATAGCAAATACCAATTAACAATCTACATTGGATAATAGCATCGTATTCCAAGATATTAAAACACATCAGAATCAAAAAATCAAATGAGAATTTATTATTGAATTAAAATAAGGCAGATAATTTAGGTATCTTTTAAATTTTTATGTTTTTCCTTTATTTCTAAAATTTCTTTAAGGTAATCTTTAATGTCTTGCTCATCAATGGAGGGTTGGATACCAGTTTCTTTAGTCATTTTATCTGAAAGTTGGTTTGTAATCTTTAACGCCTTACTTTGAATTCTCTGAATTTCTTGAGCACTTCCAATAATACCAAGCAAATTGGATCTCTCCGGTAATGATTTTCTGACTGCTTTCAATAGTTCTGTATCACTTGCTATAGATATTGATGATGAGTAAATGCCTACGAGAACAAGATAGGAAGATAGTCCAATAAAACACATGGTTGGAATTCCAAATGGGGGATATGGAATAAGCGTCAAAGTTACAGGTTGATGTACTGTAAAAAAGAGCATTATACCGTATGCAGAAATCACCATGTAATCCCTAACAACAAATTGTCTAACTGACCTTGTTACGCCCCAAAAAGCCATGCCAAATAAAATTCCACCTACAGGCTTTGAGATATTGAAAAACAATGTATATGCGACTCCGTAAGAAATTGGATCTGACTCATGAAATTCCCTGAATACCTCTGGAATAAATGACTGAAATTGCGTTAAGAAATATGCAAGAGGGATTAATACCATAACCCAATATTTTGTTTTACCTAATTTTGCAGAGTAATGATGCAATAGAAGTGCCGTGGCAATCCATACTACAATAAATGATACTATAGAAGTTATCATGTAGGACATGCTGAAAATATTGTCTGCATCTGCAACTAGTACTAGAGCGCTTTTGATGGGATATATATATTCGATACCCCTTTGCCCCTCTAATTGATGGGTAACGTATAAAACAGTTGTAAAACAGGCCACAGAGAGGCCTATAACCGCTATTGAATACGAAATCAATACCATATTTTGCTTTAACCTATTCCACAAAAACAATCGTGCACCTAAAAATCCAAACAAAATTGATGCGATAATGTAATTGATCCAGACAACACCCTTAAGAAGCAGAGAGTGATAACTACCATATAGTATCATTTGACAAATAATGATAATAATAATGCCTATCAAAACAAACTGAGCCACATATACAAATGTATGAATCTTCGATACTACCCCATTCTTTTTATTACTCTTGATTTTGGACTTTACATACTGAAGGATTAAATATTGTCCTACTGCATATATGAGGGCTATAATACCAAATGATATAATAGAAGATAGTGAAGAACTTAGACCACCGGTATATACAGAAACAGATGGTATTGACGTATCCATTATTACTGTAATAATTATCCCCAATATGATAATCGTCATAAATCTATGACCGGGAATAAACATTTGAGTAACTATAATTAGTTCTAACTCCTATTTACCAATATCTTCTCAGATGTTAAGTTCTACACATATTCACATATTATTATGATTACTAAGGAAATTTGTATAATATATCTTTATTATATTCCAAATTATAACTTTGTATATGACAGATAGCAATATCACGCATTGGAAATTAAAAACTTTAAACACAATTCTGATAATAACTGTTTTTGTCTATTTTACAACCATTTTTTCTATATCCATCAATAAAGCAGAATCGATTGAACCAAAAATATTTTCAAAACACTCGTCACCTTTTGGAATAACATATGGTAATTGGCTGTCGGAATGGTGGCAATGGAATGTCGCTATTCCACTTGAAGGTCACCCTAGGGATGAATTTAGTACAGAAAAATGCAGTACAAATCAAAACGGACCCGTATGGTTTATGACCGACATTCTTACTGGGAGTGAGGAGCGTACATGTGTCATACCTGCTGGAAAGGCAGTTTTTATTCCTATAAATGTAGGTATATGCTGGAATGATGGAAATCCACGTTTCATGGATGATTCTGAATTGAGTGACTGTGCTACTCAAGGACAAGAAGGTAATTTTATGAGTGTTTTTCTAAATGGCACAAAGTTAAATAATTTAGATATAGACAGGACGCAAAGTTCCTTTTTTAATATCACTATTCCTGTAGATAGCTATACAAGATACAATCAAGACGCCTCAGGAAGAGTTTTTGAATGTAAAGAATGTCCAGTTGGTAATTTTAGAGCTATAGCTGATGGTTATTTCTTATTTCTAGAGCCTTTAAAACCTGGTAAGTATGACATTAACTATTCCTATGATACAATATCAAATCCCAATGTTGAGTATAGACATGCGGCGAGCATGGTGTACCGTTTAATTGTCGAACCCCCACCATAATTTGGCTTTTTTATATCCACTTTTTTAGATAATATTTTTTACTTAAAAATTTAAATGCGAGTTATGAATATCAGAGAATATGTCAAAGATTATTTTAATAATGAATGGTCTTATAAGAAGAAATATTTCTGTATGTAGGATAAGGAGTGATTTAGGTGGTAGTCATCAATAACATCATCTTTTGAAGGCGAATTTCTAGTTAGGCAGTCGATTGCAAAATTTGAGATGGCCAGTTCATATAGAATTAACTTTTAAAATTCCAATATGTTGATGGCCTTGACCCTTTGATTATATTATTATATCTAGCCATCTAATCACATTATAATTATCCATAGCGGAATTTATAGTCTATTGGGAAGATGTACCTTTATGAATTGTCTGTTGATTTTATTTCTATAATTATTTTCATATTATTGATACTAGGTCAATCAGCAGAATGGCTGTATGAAATATGTTTAAATATTGAGGATGGTGAACCTGGATGATTATATCATGTTTGTTGTTTCGCCATATTCCTTTAAATGACATGTTTTGTTAAGAAGATTAATACCTTTTTTAATCGCTTTTAAAGAAGTATAAATATTCAAAGAATCTAAATAAATGATACACCTTATTATTAATGCATATGGTGTCTTCTGACGTTCTTATATTCAATATAGATTCCTACCCGTTAGGCATGAAGTATGATCAATGGTGTATAAAATGGTGGATATGGTTACTGTCGATTCCAAAGTCTACAAATCCATCTATGGATCCAAGAGGCAACTCTGCTCACACTAATCAAGAAAATAAAGAAGTTTTCTTTCTATGTCAAACCATTGAATCACGCAAGCCATTGCCAACACGAGAAATCAGAATTCCTTTTGGCGGTAAAATCTTTTTACCCATTATAAACTGGATCTGTTTTAAGGATAATGAGGAACACACTCATGGATATTTGAAGAAATTGGCTAAAGAGAAAATTGATAGTGTAGGCAAGCTTGAACTCTACATTAACGATAAGATATTGGATGAAGATCTGTCAAAATATCGAGTGCAACCACCTATATTTGAAATGAAGCTTCCCGAAGATAATATACTCGGGATTAAACCTGGACTCACCTCTCTAGTTACGGATGGGTATTGGATTTTTTTTGAACCACTAATACATGATATTAAACTGAGTTCATTTGGATCATGTTCTTTAGGAATTACAGAAATAGGTGTGAACTATCACATCAAATTAGTTTAATGAATACAATGGAGATCATTACACAAATACCATATAGTATTCAATATTGTTCTTTAATACAAGACATCAATCTGAAGTCCTGTATTATTGAATTCAAATCTCATATTTAAATTAGACATTTTGAAAATTTGACAATTTAGTCAAGGAAGATATATAAAACTAAATATGGGGCAAACACACATATCCATTTGAAATTGTTGTATTATCATCAATTAGCAACGTTATTGCAAATTAAATACTTAAGAAAAATATAATTGTTAATAAATCTCAAAAAATTTAAAACTCTTTATAAAGAAAAAGTCGTCTATTAATACATTAGCGACTTTATGTTATATCTTATCCATCTTTTTACACACTTAACGGATGAACGATATCCACAATCAAATATCAAAAGAATCACTAAACACCGGTGATAATACTATACTCTCTGTTGAAGAAACTAAAGATTTTATTAATAAAGAGTTAAGGAGACGTTAGAAAAAACTAGCAAAAAAGATGAAAATTTGATAATGATTTTCGGAAAGATGTCGTTAAAAAAGAATAAAGTTTGTTGTTTATGAATAATTAATATCTTCAAGAAATGAATATAATTGTTTTTTATATTCAGAAGGGCTTAGAAGGGTGTAAAGTGGCAATTATTTTTTTATGTACATTTTCACTTCAATAAATTGGATGTTTTTATATCTTAGCGCATTATAGTGTAGATATCATTTAAAGTTTTTTTAACCTTTAACCATTCAAATAATGATTTCATATTCATAAAAACAGACGATTCTAGTATTGTAGATGACGATATTGAAAGAAATTGAAAAAATTTACTTTAAATTATATTCTTAATT
>JBNJLU010000140.1:0-5561 GCA_050591185.1 Candidatus Nitrosocosmicus sp. | reverse complement strand
GATTTGCATAACTCGGTTTGAAAAATGCCTTCCTCGCCACTTGTCGTGATAGCATCAAACACCTTATCAATAAGATCACTTTTAGAACGAACGGATAATTTTGAGCCAGAAATTTCAGATGACAAAACATTGTACCTACAACGAAATAATATAAATGTCTTTAAGTTTAAGATTGATTGTTAACTTGTAATATAGTGATTGTAACAAATATCGTTGACGGAATAGTTGCAGGTTTGGTATCTACTTGTCTAATGACAATATTTGAAATACCATTTTGGAGGATTTGGGGAATTGTAGGAGTTCTTGAATGGCATGAAAACCAAATATTGACATCAAAACTAAAAAGGAAATTCACAAAAGATGAACACAATGCTGTTAGCTATACTGGAATATTGATACTACACGTTATTAATGGCGTACTTGCATCAATAATTTTTCCATTTGTTTATATCTTTTTCATCTCAATATTCTTTATAAATGAATACAGTTTATCCGTCATGCTTGGGATAGTGTATGGAACATTACTTTGGACAATAACTCTTCTTCCCATTCACAAACCCATTACAGGGTTATCTGTGTGGAATCACCCACTTGGGAGAGGTCCCGCAATAGTTAGTTTTTGTGGCCACATAGTATATGGAATTACTCTTGGAACAATCATCAAGATATTACTTTGATATAGAAATACCAGGGTATCAACAGAATTTAATCGTTTTACGGTTTTGTAATTTTTTTGTTTATGCTTCTACTTATAGAAATCAAAATTCAAGGCATTTTTAAGGAAAAAAAACAATAAAGGAAAGTTGGTGACAAAACCCTTGACCAAGTTAAGTTACAAAGCAAGCACCCATTGAGTTCATCAGGTGATCTGCTCTAATATCCAGTCTCTGAATCGTTTTATTGCGAATTCCCCAGATTGCTTAATATATTGTGAATCCTTTAGTTTCCATTTTTCTTGAGGAATAGAATCAAAAAACTCTTGCTTGCAAAGAATAAATCGAAAGCGAAGATTTCTGTTGTTCTCTTTTAATCCATACCGGTAAAGAATTTTTGAAATCGACTCAAATACTTTATCATGATCTCTTTTGAATGCAGGGATTTCAAATGTTTTTTGCAGAATTAAGTACATATATTGCTCAAGTCCTGCCGGATAGAAGGATATGGATCATAGTCTTCATTCATGTTTTTATTTTCAATATCCTCATATTATAGTTATTATTGATGTGTAGATTGATAAAAAGTAAAGTTTTTGACCATACAAAAAGTTTTAATTTAAAAGTATTCCGTTATAAACATTACCTCATATCCATATGATGATCAGCAAATGCAACATATGCATTAACTTTCGCAATTCCAAAAAACGAGGGAATCACCATAAGCAAACAAGTGACAAGACCATTCCAAAGTATGGCCATGTTCATTGACAGAGAAGCCAATAATTTTTTCTGGTACCATATGAGTGATATTTTGTCGTTTATCAAATATTCGGGCTCTTCAACCCATCCCAACCTAAATGCAAAGCCAAGAGAAGGATAATCCAGCGCCATTTCAATCCCCTTATATGTATGATTATAGAATATCCTATACCAACATATGTGACTTTGCATTATAGGGATAATCATAAACAACAATTATTTGCCATATGCAGATTTCCTAAAACAATTACCGAAAATCCAGTACATGAATTTCTATAATTAATGCGGTCACCGGGATTTGAATTCCCGCCTTATTATGTAAATAAACAAGGTCCCGGGTTACGGGCTTTCTCCATACTTTGGTATATGGAAGGCCAGTGTCCTAACCAAACTAGACGATGACCGCGTTATGTTTGATATCAT
Source organism: Candidatus Nitrosocosmicus sp. (assembly GCA_050591185.1). Taxonomy (GTDB): domain Archaea; phylum Thermoproteota; class Nitrososphaeria; order Nitrososphaerales; family Nitrososphaeraceae; genus Nitrosocosmicus. The sequence continues at coordinate 3,723 of JBNJLU010000140.1, read as the reverse complement.
TTTGTTCAGATATTAAACTTTTCCAATTGATATGATTTCATCATCATAAAAGAAAAAAATTAATTGCTATGGTTTACTGTTGTTGTTGTTGTTTTTGTTGTTTTTGTTGTTTTTGTTGTTTTTGTTGTTTGGAAAGATATAGTTCAATAATGCATCTATAGATTTATTGGTCAGTTTCCTCTTGTAATATTCAGATCCCTTTTTTGGCTCCTCTAAACGCTTTTCTTTCTGGACAATATCAAACGGCCGGTTATCCAATGCACCTTCAAACAATACCCTATAACCCTTAAATTTCGAAACAATTATAGAATCAAAGACATCCTTTTGCCAAACGGAGCCTATAAAATAAATGCATGGTGGATTAGTAAGCTTTGTTATTTGATTAAGAACACGATTAAATACAGATTCAATGTTTTTTGATGAACAATCGTATTCCAAATATTGCTCCGAGACACCACCTGCAATCAATTTGTCTTTGATTACTTTTGTATGATCATTTTTAGATATTATTACAACCGATGTATGATGTTTATCGGGTTTTGAGCTCATTATAACATTAAAAGTTTCAATACACAAATTTATCCTCCCTGTTATGTAATCTGGGATATTTATAACATCATGATTTGGATCTTTGTTTCCATTATTTCCTTTAGATGGTGATGGAGATGAAAACGATGTAGACTTTTTATCCCCATCAAAAATACAATAGAGTAATAAAATATTACCATAGGTAAAGGCAGTATCAGACAATTATTATAATTGTAAATGAAATAACAAATTTATAGATAACGAAAAAATGGATATGGTAGCCTATTTAACTAATTGATATTTTGATCTGTAACCGCGAGGATTTATCATCATGTTATCATAGTTAAAAGATGAGGAATTACCAATGATGATGGTAGTGATCATGCCCATCATGTCAGGATAGTCCAGCATTTTTTCCAAATTTGTAATGACTATCGATTGGCTTTCCCTAAAGGCACCTTTAACTATAGCTACTGGAGTCTCAGGCGTCCGATATTTAAGAAATATATCCCTAGCATCCTGTAGTTGATGAATTCTTTTTTTACTGGATGGATTGTAAATTACAGTAACAAAATCACCCAATGCAGCTGATTCGACTCTTTTTACAATTATTTCCCATGGTACAAGAAGATCACTCATACTAACAACTGCAAAATCAGTCATCAGAGGAGAACCAATTAACGCACTGCACGAGTTAAGAGAAGAAACGCCTGGAATGCACTCAACATAAATTCCATTGCTTTTTTTCCAACCCTTCTCTGCCAATATCTCATATATCAAACCAACCATTCCATATATTCCTGGATCTCCTGAAGAAACTAATGACACAATATTCCCTTTTTCAGCAAAATCAATGGCCTGGTTAGCTCTATCAACTTCTTGTGTCATAGGATATCGGTATACCTCCTTACCTTCGATGAGGTCACTGATTAAGGAAACATATGTCTCATATCCTACAATGATTTTGCTTTCCTCAATAACTTGTTTAGCACGAAAGGTCATATGATCATGATGACCAGGGCCTACACCAACTACAAATAATTTTCCTAAACTCATAACAAAAATACACAATGCATTTCATTTATTTTTTTCTTTAGAGTCATTAGAACATCAATAAAAAGAGGAGAAAAGGAGAAAAGGAGGAAGGATAGGAGGAAGAGAAGAATACGTTAATGCACATCAATGAAGAATCAAATTCATTGATTAAAAAAACAAAAATCATGATTTATTTTATTCCATCCAAACCAAATTCTTTATGAAGGGATTTTACAGTCCTATCACAATCGTCGTCTTTAACTACAAATGCCAGATTTAATTCAGATGAACCCTGTGCAATCATTATCACATTTACATTCTCTTTTGCTACAGAAGTAAAGATCTTTCCAGCTATTCCTTTAATTCCACGCATACCTAAACCCACAACAGTAACAATTGATACATCTTCTAGAACGCTCAGGTGTTTTATCAGTTTGCCAAGCAGTTTTAGCTCCAGGGATGCAATAGCTTTACCTAAATCATCCTTGTTTAGTACCATAGAAATGCTAGATTCTGACGGACCCTGAGAAATCATCATAATATTGACTTTATTTTTAGCCAAGGTATCAAAAATGATAGCAGCAGTGCCAGGGGATCCCACCATGCCTCCACCCCCAACATCCAATAAAGCGGTATTTCTTATTGCAATTATCGATTTAATATAATTGTCAGAAGTTCTTATGTCATGGGTGATTGTTGTCCCAGGGTGAGATAAATTAAATGCATTCCGGATTTTCAAAGGTATGTTAGAATCCATAACAGGTTCCAAAGCTCTTGGATGAATATACTTTGCACCAAACAAAACCATTTCAGCAGCTTCTGTAAAAGATATCTCATCAAGTACGCGAGCATTCTCCACTATCGAAGGATCAGCAGTAAGCAAGCCGTCGACATCACTCCACAAGTAAACTTCATTTGCATTGATGCATGACGCAATTATAGTAGCTGTATAATCAGAACCACTTCTGCCTAATGTTGTAATGTGCCCATGTTGATCGGTGCCGATAAACCCCGTTATGACAGGTATTACGCCTTGTTGCATCAATGGAAGAATTTTGGCAGTTACCCTAAGTTTAGTGGTGTTCATCAGGGGCCTTGCTTCTCCAAAGTTTGAGTCCGTAACGATTCCAATATCTTTACCTGTATAATATTCCGATTTTAAATTTGAGTTGCGTAAAGAATAACAAACGATTGGTGCCGATAGTCTCTCTCCAAAAGATAAAATATGATCTAGGGAGCGTGGGGTTATTTCAGAAATTAAAGCCAAACCATCCAATATGTCCTGAAATTCATCTATAATGCCTAAAACAATTTCTTTAGCTTCAAGTTGTAATGCCTTATCTGTTATTGTTTCCTCTATTAAATTTATATGAACGATTCTCATGTCATCAACAAAGATTTTGATTGCATCACGGTTACCTTTCATTATTAAACCAGTCAATGATAAAATTTTATCAGTCACTCCAGATAAAGCGGAAACGACACAGACTAGGTCATTTTTAATACCGTTGATATTTTTAAAAGATGTACATATTTTGATGATCTTGTCTAATTTTGATGACTCATCCAGAACAGAACCACCAAATTTCATTATTATTTTCATATGCATCTGTTTGTAATTTTAAAGAGGCTAAAGTACTTATAACTATTATAAGTTTATTTCGGAATTCTACGTGCTGTCGTCTAAACTTCTACGTGTTTGTCCTAGTAATTTTCAATCCTGAACTCGAGGTGCAAGATAAAAATGAATTCTTCCGATATTTGTTATTCTAAACTCCAGCCTTATAGGCATTTTAGTAGAATATTCAATTGCGGCCGACACCCCAACTGAACTTATAGATTTTACAATTTTTAACAAATAATCAAGGCTATAGGTTGCTTTGGACTCTTCTTTGACTTCAATTTCCTCTAAACCTTCGCTATTGGGCTCCATAATTACGTCGGCTTCACCAGTATCACTTTTACCCAAAAACTCGATTTTATCAGAATAGGAGGAAATTTCGACATACTCTGAAACAACCTCTATGTCTGATAAAATCTTATCAAAAGAAGACAAAGATAACACCAATTTTGAACTAAAAGACAGTTTTGGTAATGGGGTGGCAGCAGCAGATGTGCTCTCAATTAGCCTCATTTTATATTCCCGCTTATAGCTACCAA
>JBNJLU010000139.1:0-5578 GCA_050591185.1 Candidatus Nitrosocosmicus sp. | reverse complement strand
GCTCAAACAGGTCATAAAATAAATGATAATTATAATAATACTATTATGAACCCTTATTAATAGGGCCAATGCCTACTTCAACCGAAAAAGATCTCCATATTGTTTGTCCTCATAATAAAGCAGCAATACTGGATATTTTATATTAGAAGCCTATTTGATAAAGATCATTTGATTTTCCAGTTAACCCTTTGTCAATATTTGATATTTTTACATGAAATCTACCAATAAGCACTAAAAATAATCAATCTTTGGTAACTTTATTTGATAACAGACCTATCTAATTATAAATTATATAAAGCAGTCACAATGGAGGAAAATTATTTGGTAATACCAAATTTTTAGAAACAAATGGAACAACTAATAATTAAAAAATTTTTTTATTGGTTTATCAAATTTTACATTTATCATCAATTTTTTGACAAAATATTTATAATAAGAGATTCCCCAACTTGCGGTTTTCCATAATTCTCATATTTTCTTTTAGGCATTGTAATTGTTATATGTGTTTGAGGATATGACTGAATAACTGTTTGAGGTTGTGCTTTCAACATTGCCTCCATAATTGGCTGTAGTTGATCTCGCATCTCTTTATCGGGGATGGCACGATTAATTGCCTCAAGCATAATTTGTTGTTGAGAAACAGGTTCTAATTCCATATCTTCAACTAAGGTAAGGGTCACAGAAACACCAGTATCGTTCAAGCTTTTGATTTTATAAATATTTTCCTGAATTTCCATCTAGATAAAATTAAATATATTTTTTATTTAACTGTAATTGTCCGAACAAATTAGATAACATAATGATTTATTAAGGTGCTCGTATTGCCCAGATGTTATTAAACTCATATTGAATCCAGTTTATAATTATAGATTAATCCTAAAAATGTGTAATCGGAATTTATCTTTGTTTTATTCATTGATAGGCATAATTACCTCTCTACATTATATTGATCAAAGAACAGAAAACAAACAAAAAACTATGCTTTAGCCGTTAATGAAAACAAAACAAAACAAATGCGAAATTATAGAATTGCTATTAATTTTACATACAAATGGATGGATGAACAGACAAAGGCTGCTTTCCAGTCACTACAGTGTATACCTACAATAATAAGAAGGAAAAAATATCAATAGATGGTTTGATTTGACTGACAACATAATAACAAAACCTGCTCAAACAGAATTTCCAATCCATGAACTCATAGCTAAAAGATGGAGCGCAAGGGCTTTTTCTACAAGGTCGGTGGAAAAAATCAAATTACTTTCAGTTCTTGAGGCTGCAAGATGGGCGCCTTCTTCCAGAAATGAACAGCCATGGCGATACATTGTTTTTACTAATGATAACCTAGACAAACTAAAGGAAGCACAGTCAGTCCTTCTTGAAATAAACTCTTATGCCAAAAGAGCTCCGGTGTTGATCTGTGCGATAGCAAAAAAAAGCTATACAGACAATGGAAATCATAATAGACTACATTTCCATGATCTTGGGGCTGCAAATGAAAATATGTTTCTTGAAGCATTTAATCAGGGTTTAATCATGCATGAGATGGGAGGCTTTAACATGGAGAAGGCAATGGAATTGTTTCGCATTTCTGAAGAATATGAGGTAGGCATTATGATAGCAATAGGCTACCAGGATTCTCACAACATATTACCTGACAGATATAAAGAGAAAGCGTTCATGCCAAGGGAAAGAAAACCACTATCAGAGTTTGTGTTTCTTGAAGAAATAGGTAAGGAGATTAAATGATGCTTTGCAGTTATGTTGGTTAACTAAGGTGCTGTCTTTTATACAGAGTTTTTAACATTCTTTACTCTAGGCCGCTGCTGTTGTTCTACACTCTATTGGCATGTATAGGTTGACCTATACTTGGCATGCCTTTGTAGAAACAACAGTAGAAAATCCCCGACAACTAAGACGGATTGTTTTCATCAACAATACTCTCAACTTATTGTTGGACAGATATAAAACACATCATCAACAATAACAGCAAAACATTTCTCTAAATGTTGTGGCTGTATTAAGGGAACATAAATTGATGAAACATGTTAAGCCATAATATAATATTCTAGTGTTGCTGTATTAAATATACCGAATATTTAGTTTAAAGGCAATTTTTAAAATAATCATCATAGCCTAATAAATTTTTAAATATATTTGATCGAGTCTTAATTTAATTTTATTGGAATTATCAAAGAAATGCTAAATGCATATAGCAATGGAGAAAATCAAGGTTATTTCAATATAAAATATACAATACCATATAGTTTTTTGTTCTTTCATTTATTTACTTGCTTACCAAAAATTGCCCTTATCTGAACAATCATGTTCTGCACCACATCTAAAACATTTTAGATGACAAACAGTCATTTCAGTCATTTCAAATCCACATCTGATGCACACATAGCGCTTTTTTTTGTTTTTATCTACAGGGTTATTAATATTCGTCAGTATTGATATACATCCCTGTGTATAAAGTGTAATTAAATGGAAAAAACCTTTAGCATAGTCATTAGGTTATGATATTGATTTGTTTGTCACAATCAGAAAAGAAAAGTAAAAGAATCAGTCTGATACAGCGTGTTTCCTATATATGATTCCGTAAATTTTTAATTTTAAATAATCAGAAAATATTTGGTCCTGTATTTCGTAAAATGCGTTATTTTCAGGTGATTTGTCTTCTTTTAAATAGCGGATTATTTTTAAATGCAGTTCATTGATAAAACTATAAACCTCATTATTTTCGGATTGATAACTTGTAGAATAATCAAAATCAATATTGTCCTCCATGATGTCATTTATGAAACCATCGACTGTTTTTTCTTTCACCATTCCATATTTGAATTTAGAAGATTCACTCATAATCTCTTGTTGCAATTGTACAATATTAATGATTTTATATTGAAAGCAATCTTAAAATCCAAATAAATATTTATTTTGCACGTCATACTGAAAAATTACTATTTTAGTTGGTTCATATTACTCTCCATTTAAGAGATTATAAAACAAATTGTAATGTATTTTTATAGATATATCCTAATTCTGCCATTTTCTTATGCACTTAAAAAACATATTTAACTATAGTAAAATCAAGCTGCTAGTATTTTAAAAAATCATGGTAAAGGTTTTAGCCATTCTTGTTGAATTTAAGTTCTATTAACAACAATCCAATAACATAAAGAAAGATCAGGGGCCCTGTAACAAACCACATTGAAACACCACTGCCATCAGGTGTTATGATCGCACCAATAATAACAAGTATAATAATTATATATCTGAAGTTTTTTTTCCAAAACATGGATTTGACAAATTTAGTTCTGGTAAGTGCCCACATCATCAAAGGCAGCTGATATGCAAATCCAAAAACCATCAGCATCTGCATGACAAACGAAATAAACAGAGATACATCAAAAAAAGAAATAACTGTCATTGATTCCCCATATTTATATAAAAATTCGATTGTGTAAGGTATTACAACATAGTAGGAGAAAAAGCATCCCGCTAAAAAAAGAAATATCGAAGGTAACAGAATGTTTTTAATAACCTTTTTTTCATGATGTTTGAGAGCAGGACTGATAAACGCAAACACCTCTGCAAAAACTATTGGCAAGGCAATAATTACTCCAGTTACGATTGCAACATAGATTTGTGCAGAAAAAGCTTGACCGGGTGAAATTTGAATGAGACTAACATTTTTTGGCAACAACGTATCTTTCATAAAAGAGATGATTTGAGATGAAATGTTATGGAGCATGTCCGGATAAAGGATTAGCATCTTATAATCACCAAAATCAAATGTTGTGATACTCATGGTCATACAAATGGAGATTATCACTATTACCGCAATTGATATTCTGATGATTCTTTGTCTTAGTTCTAGCAAGAATGCTTTTCTTGAACTTTCACCAGATACCTTGCTCGCCATTTAATTGTCATTCTCCGAATCAGCATTTGCTGAATCGATATCTAATATAAAAAAAAATCTATTTATTTATTTACCTATTTATGACATATCCTTCATCATGCAAAAAAACACAATTAAATATGATATCCTATACTTTAAATATTAACTCATGGATAAAAGTTCCATATTAAAGCAAAATATGGAAGATAACTTTGGCAGAACCGCAAAAAAGTTGAGAATCTCAGTCACAGACAGGTGTAATATGCGCTGTGTATATTGCATGCCTTATAACAATACCACCTGGTTTGATCAGGATAACCTTTTAAGCTATGAGCAAATATTCCATATTGTCACCATCTTTGCAGATTTGGGCGTTGACAATATAAAAATTACAGGCGGTGAACCTACAGTACGTCCCAAGATAGAAAATCTTGTAAAGTTGTTGTCGGGTATTGATGGGATAAAATCAATTAGCATGACAACAAATGGACTGTTGCTTAAAGATAAAGTGAAACAGCTTAAAGATTCAGGACTACAGAGTGTAAATATCAGTTTGGATACTTTTAGTGAATACAGATTTAAATCCATGACCGGTATCGATGGCGGTCTCAAACAGGTGTTGGATTCAATAGATGCAGCCCAAAGTGCAGATTTAAAAGTGAAAATAAATTCTGTGATAATTAGAGGATGGAATGATGACGAGATTACAGAATTTGCACGATTCTCAAGGGAGACTGGAGTCACAGTTAAGTTTATAGAATTCATGCCTTTAGATGGAACTGGAATTTGGAACTCCAATCTTGTTTTTAGTAAAAGAGAGACAATGGATGTAATAAGCAGGAATGTACAGAAACTTGTACCTTTAGATAATGATAAATCTGATCCAGCAAGGCTTTATGCTTTTGAAGATAAAAAGGGCATAATTGGTTTTATCCCCTCCATAACAGAACCCTTTTGCAATAACTGTGATAGGATAAGGATAAATTCCGAGGGAAAGTTATTTACTTGTTTATTTGAAAAACAAGGTTATGATCTGAAACATGTATTGCAAAACAGAAAATCAGATAATGACATAAAAAAATTTATTCTTGAATGTGTAAAGAAAAAACCAGAGGGTATTGTCAGCATAATAAAATCTAATGCCCTAAAACCCACAATGAATGTTATGCATACCATCGGCGGCTAGAGTACATATTGTTAAACTGAGATTTAGTATAAACCAATAATACCACTAAAACCAATACAAAAACTAATTAAATTCAAAGAAACATTAACTTTTCACAAAATAATTATTAATGATGGTTCTGCCCCCATCTCCGGGTGTTGAGAATGGGTATTTATTTATGGATGGTAGGTTATGGACCAATCCAAGTGCTTTTCGGACTTAGGCAGATAAGGCCATTGTCTGATCATCAATAGCGAGATATCATTTTGTATGCATTTTCTGACAAGTCTTGATAAAAGATTGTGAGAAGTGCCAAAAAGCTACTCCTTTATATCCCTAGATTTAATATACCCTATATCAGATTCTCTGAATTCGTTTTTTCTCTTTCCTCTTTGCTCTTGTGCCATTGTTTCAGTATCTCCGAAACTTCTTAGGTTTTGCAGCCCATCTCTTTGGAGAATTTAACCTTAGTTCTAACAGATCGCCTATTTCCCATTTCCTTATTTTGA
>JBNJLU010000138.1:0-5584 GCA_050591185.1 Candidatus Nitrosocosmicus sp. | reverse complement strand
ATTTACCTTAAATATATCTACGTCTGATCCTTATTTAAATGTCATATAACGTCCCAACGCATAATCCAACGTAACCGATAGAGTTTACTTGCCTTTGTTATGTTGCAAAAAAAAGACAACCGAAAAAAAGAAAAGGAAAAATATTGAAAACTTTGGAGACAGTAGGGTTTAATGAATTAGCAAAAGAGTTTTTGGCTAAATCAGCCTCCAATCCAAACAAAGGACAAATGGTTTTTGTCCTGATTCACCAATAGACTGGTTTTGTGAATGCGATGATGCATTACATAAGAAATATAAAATTTTTGGCAAACACAACAGAAGGAAAGGAGAACACATAATGTTAGAACCTAAATGTTAAATTAATGAGATGGGCTGCAAAACCTGAAAAAGGTTTCAAGGATAATGAAACAATGGGATAGGGGAAAGAAAATAAATGAATTCAGGGAATCCAATAGTAGATAACATTTTAAAAATTGAGGATTAAATGAGCAGTGTTTAGACACCTCACAATCTTAATCAAGACCTATCAGAAAATGACATCTCTATTGATGATGAGACAATGGCCTTGGTTGCCGAAGTTAGAAAAACACGGATTGGTTCACAACCTACCACCCAAAAATAAACACTTATTTTCAACAGCCGGTGATAAGACAGAGCAAATAATTCTATATAATGGCATTCCACCACCCATTATTGAACACCCAATAATAACACCTGAAGAGTAAACAGAACTAAATTATGTAATTGTTAGAATAAAATTATGAAAAAGCATCTTTTTGATCTGAAATGAAAGACTGTTGGTAGTATCTTTCCAACGAGTTACTCATAGCATCTCATCTGAAATGACTGTATAATATACATGGATGCACTTCCTTTCAACTTTTAAACTGCCATGATCAAGATACACAAAACATCATAACATTTTATAGATAACAAATGGCCTTTAATCTTTATATGAAGGCTTTATAGGATATTTATAGCCCGCTTCTTTTCTCTTCCACTAATATTTGAGACTCTGTTTCTATCCATCCATTAATTGCCTCTTCTAACGCCTCAGATATATTACCTTTTTTCATCCCTTTCTTCTCAAAAACAGCTTTACGGAACTTTTTTTCTAAATCATCAGGTAACACGATATTCATCTTACCCATATTAATATACGCCAATAACTCTATATAAAGATATATATGTATATATTGCTATGTCTTTTTCATTTGAGAAAAACTGTAAAAATATATTGGCAACTTTACAATCAACCTCAACTAATTTACTGTTTATGGTTGGTTCAAAGGTATGCCAAAATTTCAAACGATATTAGATCTTAAATCCGCAAATATCTAGCAAATGGAATTTAGAACAGCCAATCATCTAAAAGAATAATTAGACGCCACATGGGCAACGCGGCATATCCTATCTGTCTTACATAGGTGTAATGCGAATCTAGATCCCCGATTGCATCCAAGCTATCTGTAAAGAGAGATTGACTGGTCAATCCGTTTAGATCTATCACAACAAAATTTTCAAATTTTGGCATATGCTTTGGATAAAAAATATTTTATTCCTTCAATATATTGTTATGAGTCACTCAGAGTAACTCACTAATGCAGTTTTTCTTTAAAAATATACTTTACAGTATCAAATCCATATATCAAATTATAGTCCAGTCTATCAGACATTTATCGAAAACTGCAGCAGGCTTGTTACATATAATTTACTATTTAGGTTCAAAAGCAGAAATATCGTGGTAAAGGAGAAAACAACAGACATCTCCATATCCATATTACAGGTGAAGGCACAGATTTCCCTTTGGCTAGAGATATTTACCAAGCTGTAACAAGAAGAGCAACATAAGGATAAATTGCAAATAACTTATGATTTCATCTTCTCATTCTTTTTGCGTTATCTAACAACTGTCATAAATTTGGCGGTTTGTGCAGTCAATGGCCATTGACAAAAATTATTTTTATTTCCAATAAGATGTATATCTGTGTATGTGCTTTAGGGTTTGATAATTAAAAGTGGATAGGCGGACTCTGATTAAAATACATAGCCATAATTCTACATTTTAAATCCTCTACTTAGCATTATCAATTCCGGGCCAGTTGTTATACTACCAACAACTAAAGATTTTGAATTGCAGATTATTCCTGAAGAAAGATATGGAATGCCCCCATTGATTGTTAAAGGTTCAACATCAACTTTTAAAATTGAAGATACAGTTTCGATTTCTTTTTCCGAAGCCTTTGGATGGATTCCTGCACCATAATTATTGGATACCAGCATAGAACCTGTTTGATTAAAATCCGCTATTGCCATAGTATGAACATTAATTCCAAGAATATCCCCTATTTGTTTATCAAATTCACCCTTAAATAGCGGTGAAACTATAGCACCGTGATCATTTGCAGATATTAAATTCCCTATTGCAGTAAGTTTTGAATCCAGGCGCTCAACATTAAGTCCGGTCACTTGTTTAAGATATGTAATTTCATCATCTGACGCTATTGAAGGCAATATCATACCGTTATTATTTAAGACTACCATTGGTCCAATTAGTCTATTTCCCGCAATTGAAACAAAAATTGGTTCGACTTCTAAATAGTCAACCAGTTTTTTACTTTTAGTCTCGGCATATCCATACGGAAGCAACACTATACTGTCATTAGATTTGGCGAATATACCTACGTTAGGACTCTTGTATAAGTCATATCTAAAAATACCCAAATAACTTAAAGTATATTCAATTTATCATATGAACTTATTGGTTAAAAATTTGGCAGTCATAATTTTATAAATGTAAAATAATACCATAATTAAATATTGATAGAGTCAACAAAATGGGAATGAAAAAAAATATGCATGTAATTTTTTTTTTGTTATTGCCTATGTTAATACTTTATAGTTTGTTTATCATGCAATTTCTCAATGGCCACTCGTATTCACAATTCCCAAATCCAGAAATAGAAAAAAGCATAACGAACAACAACAACGAAGGCATCAAATGGTCTAACTATACCGATAAAAAAGAAAACTATACCACGGTATATCCAAACGAATGGAAAGTTATCAAAGGTGAAAATATTGACATTATAAAACACGACTCCATCACAATATTTCGGTCTCCTAAAGAAAATTCAAATGATACATTTCAAGACAATATTGTCATAAGCATAATAAAATCAGACAACAACACATCTGATAATAACAATTTTCAAATGCAGCCAATAATTAAAAAACTGGAAATGAGAAATAAAGATTTTAAATTGGAAAACTTTTCAGTCATAAATATAGGCAACAAACAGACCGGAAAGAGTATAAAATATGGCTTTAACAGTGTTGGAATAAATTTCAAAACCGAACAGATTTTTTCAAATATGAATAATAAAACCTACATATTCTCATTATTGGCCGAGCAAAAAACATTTGAAAAGCACTCCCAAATATTCAATCATATGCTAAAAAACATAGTGTTAAATAATAATTAGCAGGATTTTCTGTCAATCATCTAACCCAGCAAATATTTGAGTATCGATGATATTTGAAAAACTAGAAGGTATGTCACCAACTATTCCAGACGAAAAAGGCAATAGAATTGAAGAATCTGCATATGGCTGCTCAGGATTCCCTATAGAATCATAACTATGCAATGAAAATTGGTTTGACACATCGGACTTCTTAGCCGCGTCTTTAGCCAAAACAATTTGAGAGAAAATATTACTATCAGCAACAGCAACAGCCATCATAGAAATCAAACAGACAGATATAAAGAATGTTAATTTTTTCATATATTTGAAACAGGGTTTATATCAAATATAAGAAAACCTTCGAATATAACAATAATAAATCCATCTGTATATTTATGTGGTGATTTTATATTCAAAAATCAGTTTAATTTTTTTTATCATTTTTCTACTATAAGATTATTGTGTAATGGTTCACTATGCAGTTTTACTCATAAGAATATAATTAACCCATCACCAAAGATTTGTTATTAAGCTCATAGTTTCTTATGTAATTTTCGTATTTTAATGTTGTAGAGATCTCATCAATGCCCTCTAGCAAATAACGTTTCAATGTAGAGTCGATTTCAAATTTATGAATGTCCGAATCTATTTTTACGGTCTGGTTTGGTAAATCAACTTCGATATCCCGATTTGTTTTTGAGGAAAAAATATCATCAATTTTGCCTTTGTCCAACATAATGGCCAAAACACCATTCTTAAAGCAATTGTTATAGAATATATCGGCAAAAGAAACTCCAAGGATTACTTTGAAACCGAAATCTTTGAGTGCCCATACAGCATGTTCTCTTGAGCTGCCAATACCAAAATACTCCCTTGTCAAAAGAATTTCTCTGCCTGCAAATTCAGGTAAATTTATAACAAAATTGGAATCTACGTTACCGTTTTTATCGTAACGCCAGTTATAAAATAAATATTTACCATATCCAGTCTTTCCCAAAAGTTTCAGGAATTGTTTAGGAATAATCTGATCGGTATCCACGTTGACTATGTCAAATGGAACAGGTTTGCTTTTTAAGTATTTAAAAGGCTCCATAAAATCATTTAATGCAATTTATAATATTAATCTAAATCCATTCTCTGACGTCAACGAATTTACCTGCAATTGCTGCTGCAGCCGCCATAACAGGACTGACCAGATGAGTTCTTCCACCTGTGCCTTGTCGCCCTTCAAAATTCCTATTTGAGGTACTGGCACACCTTTCACCAGGTAAAAGTATATCCGGATTCATTCCTAAACACATGCTACAGCCAGATTCACGCCACTCAAACCCAGCATCCATAAATATTTTGTCGAGTCCGAGTTTTTCAGCAGACAACTTTACCTGTTGAGAACCCGGAACGACCATGGCTTTAACATTAGGAGATATCTTTTTGTCTTTCACTATTATGGAGGCTTCTATTAGATCTTCAAGTCTTGCATTTGTACATGATCCTATAAACACCCTATCGACCGGTATGTCTGTGATTGGCAACCCAGGGGTCAAATCCATGTATTTTAATGCCCGCATAGCAGACTTTTTCTCTTCCTCATCTCCTTTGGCATATTCATCTGGGTTTGGAATTGCAGAGGTAACATCAATCGTCATGGCAGGATTGGTACCCCATGTAACTTGGGGAACAAGACCATCAACATTTAAAGTGAACGATTTGTCATATTTTGCGCTAGCATCAGGTTTAAGATCCCTCCAGTTATCCAGTAACCTTTCAAATGACTCATTTTTAGGAGTGTATTTTTTTTCTCGCAAATATTCAAAGGTTACATCATCAGGAGATACAAGTCCGGCTCTAGCACCTGCCTCAATTGACATATTACATATTGTCATTCTTTTTTCCATAGAAAGATTTGAAATAAAACCTCCTCGATATTCAATTACAGACCCAGAACCACCAGATGTGCCTATGTTTTTAATGATTGACAATATCACATCTTTTGCGGAAACTGCAAGATCCTTTTTTGAATTACCATTCAGAATAATTTCAAAATTCTTGGCTTTTTTCATCCACAAGCATTGAGTTGCTAATACATGTTCTACTTCACTAGTGCCTATTCCAAACGCCAA
>JBNJLU010000137.1:0-5588 GCA_050591185.1 Candidatus Nitrosocosmicus sp. | reverse complement strand
TCAAATAACAATGATTTAAGAAAAGCTCTATTGCTCAGAAATGAAGCACTCGAGATATCTTTGAACAGCAAGGCAAAGATTTTAGAACTGGAGAAAATACTGAGAGAAAATAATTTAGGCAGGAAAATAATAATTTTTACAATACACACCAAATTAGCATACACCATTTCAAATAGATTTTTGATTCCTGTAATAACACACAGAACAAAGAATGAAGAAAGAAACGAGGTATTAGATGGTTTTAAAAAGGGAAAATACAGAATTATAGCAACGACCAAGGTTTTGGACGAGGGTACAGATATTCCGGATGCAAATACAGGAATAATATTAAGTGGCACAGGCAGCAAAAGAGAATTTGTACAAAGGCTGGGAAGATTGTTAAGGCCCAAGAACAACAAGGATGATGTGGCCGAGCTTATTGAGATCATCTCTTCTGATACAAGGGAAATATCCACAAGCAACAGAAGGAACACCGGTATTAGAAAAAGTATAAAATAAATCAAAAGTTAATAATCAGCAAAAATAAATATATCAGATGCAATAATAATTATAAACTATGATATATTCCAAATTTACTCCAAACAGCATTTAGATATGCAATGATATCATCTGATTTACTAAGATATAAAATAGACTATAAAAACAAAAAGATCCATCCATTGTTATGTCCCCTTGATAACAACAGTGCAGAGTGTCAATTATCCATAAAGATTATTGAAATATTTAATGAGTGCTACAACAACAAAAGCAGTAAAGAAAAATTAAATTACATGACAAAATTGTTGGAACACACATACAAAGATTACAAATTGGTAAGAGGACTGTACTCAATTTTAGAAAAGAAATGCATATTCAAATCAGTGTTTGAAGACGATAGAAAAACCGATGTTCACAATAACTTTAATTTTTCTTCAAAAAAAGACACGGTAAAAAAGTTAACGCCGGCAGACCTAAGAAGGATGGTTTTTGAAGAGTCTGCTTTAAGCAATGTTGCGACAACAGAAAGTAAAAGAAATGAGATTATTGGGGCAGTATCAAACAAATTAGAAATAGATACCGGGACCACCCTGAGGTTAATGTGGTCAGACTTGGAAGAAAACACTGTGATTTACAACTTTAACCCACCAGATCCACTAATATTACTTTTTCAATATAACATCTCGCTTATTCAGACCTTGCTTTTTAATTGCCTTAAAATCGAGATTAAAATCGATTCAAGTAAAAGTATTGGATCGATATGGAAAGATATACTAAGGCAGGTTAAAAGGCTTGGCCTGATGTACTGGCTCGAGATAAATCCGGACAAAACAGGCAACATTATTTGCACAGTCGAAGGAGCTTCAAATGTAATTAATCTAACGGAAAGATATGGCAACTCAATAGCAAAACTTATACCCTTGATCTTTAAGGCGGATGATTGGAGTCTAAAAGCAGACATTCTAAAAACTACCAATAACGGAAACAAAACAATATACGATTTTGAAATCTCAAAAAGCCGGTATTCAGACAAAATATCATTTGAAACACCTAAAGCATCAATATCAAAATATGGCCAGCAAATTGGAGGCAAAAACAATGCAGAAAAAAAAACTAATGAAACAGTTTACAATGCCAAATCAACAACAAATAATGATCGCCTTTTTATGGATAACTTTGAAAATAATAGCACAATTTCATACGATAGCAACATAGAAAAAACATTTGCACAAAAGTTTGAGTTATTCAGTACAGGGTGGTCAATAGAAAGAGAACCTGAGCCCCTGATATCAAAATCTAAAACCGCATTTATTTCAGACTTTATTCTAACTAAACACGAAAATAAAGTACTGGTAGAAATAATAGGGTTTTGGACTAGCGAATATTTAGAAAGAAAGATTCAGAAAATAGCACAGGTCATAGAGAACTATAACAACAATAACTTCTACATGATACTAATAGTTAATTTTGAGAATTTGGCCATGTATGAAACAAATCATACCCACCATCTTTCAAACATTAAAAACAAAAGTAACGTGTTAATTATTTCCTATAAAAACCAAAACATCCCATTTAAAGAAATAATACCGTTTTTAAAAACAATCGAGAAAAAATACACGGATAAAAACTTTGAAGACAAAATAGACAAAAACAGGGTTTTGCAAGAAATTAATGCAATTTTGAACAAATTTAGAGGATCACCCATGACACACATTACACTGAGAGATTTGAATGAAACCCTAAAATCAAACCAAAATGAAATAGACCCTATCTTTAACCTGGAAGAAATAGTAGGGAATAATTCTGAATTTAAAGGGTTAATTGAAGGCATAATCAAATCAAATGAACTGATAATAGTTAAGGATACCATTTTCAAGGAAACATCTGTTAGAGAAAACTGCAAGGAGTTGAGAGACAAAAAAATAGAGAATTTAAAGGACGCGTGTGATTTTTTAACCATAAAAAGGATTTCCGAAAGGATACAAATTGATTTGCTAATTTTCATGGGATTTAAGATATATTGGAATGGCCTTGATTATTCAGAGTCAAAGATTGTCTTCAGCGAGCAATAAATTCACAATCTAATAAGAAAAGAGATTTAAAATAATTAGGCCATATACAACATTACAGATGGATAAAAAAAACCCTCAGTCATCAAAAGAAACAAAAGGGAAAACAGATAAAAATATGGCAAATATGCAAAAAGCTGACGAACACAAAGACAAATGGTTAAGAAACATTAGAGAGAGCTGGAGGGATGTCCAATGTACCTGCGGCAGTAAATTCCACTTTAATGGAGATATAGACAAGCTTTTTGAATGGGAAAACATCCATCTACGACATTTTGCTTCCGATTCTGATAACCATTCCATAATCTCTTTTTATCCTACCGATATGATAATATACTATCACTCAAAATCAGGCTATGTAATTGAAAGAAGAAGACACAAAAGTCATGAGATAAGTGAGATTAATCAATCTTTAGTCATGGGCAAGGTAACCATAACAGGAGTCTAATGCAAAGGATATTGAAAAACAACAAGTGGGCATAAATAAAACAGATATTGTCATTATAGGAGCAGGAATAATAGGAACAACTTTATCATATGTTATTTCATCCTTATCCAACGCAAAAGTTATTTTAATTGAACAAGAAAACAAAGCCGGGGTTCACTCCAGTTCGAGAAATACAGGAAAAGTCCATGCGCCTTTTATGTATGATCCCGAAAAAAAGAAATCCACAGCCAAAGCAGCGTTATTTGGGTATGAGTTTTGGAAGAACTATTGCAGAATAAAAAAAATCCCCTTTAAAGAAGATGGCATAATGGAGGTTGCATCTAACAGTGAAGACATAAAGACAATTTACAAACATTTGGAATGGGGAATACGCAATGGACTGGACAAAAAGGATGTTGAAATACTGGACAAAAAGGATGTTGAAAAAATCGAACCAAACGTGAACTGTCAAACTGCCTTATTGTGCAATAAAGATGCATCTGTGGATTATGGAGAAATAACACGAGCATTAGCCAATGATGCCAACAGAAATAAAGTAAACACAATAATGAATGCAAAGGTAACCAAAATCAAATATTCACAAAAATCCAATGAAGAGATTTATTTAAAGTATAAAAAGCATCCGGATACTAACGAAAAAGAAATACAATGCGACTATTTGGTAAACGCAGCTGGTGGAAGTTCTCTTGGCATAGTAAATATGATGGGGATCAACCACGATTACAAGAGCCTTCATTTTAGGGGGGACTACTGGATTGCGCCGCATAAATACAATTCTTTGACAAATCATAGCATCTATTCAATACCTGAGTTCCAGCAATTCCCGTTTTTAGACCCCCATTGGATCTTGAGATCAAATGGAAACAGAGAAATAGGTCCCAATGCATGTCCGGTCTTTTCACAATACGGCTACGACACTAAAACAAACCTAAAAGAACTTCTTCCCAGAGTATATGAATTTGTTAAAGGATCAAATATAAAAAGGACAAAGAACTTGCTATTCAAAAAAGAAATTCTAAAAATGGCATCAAGCGAAATGTTAAGCAGCATCTCCAAATGGCATATGATAAGCAGAGTTAAAAAATTTTTACCCTCAATAAAACCCAAGGATTTTGTAACCAAGGGAACTTCAGGCATACGGTCAAATCTAATCGATAAAAATGGGGACTTTATTTTAAATCCCGTATACCTAAACAGTAACAACACATTACATATCCTAAATTACAATTCACCAGGAGCTACAGGTGCATTTTCAATTGGTTTTGCATTAACTTTTAAACTCATAGAAAATGGAGTGATAAGAAAAGACAAAGAAATAAGCAACACCCACTTTAGGGAAAAATTAATCATGGATTGCATAAAGGAAGTAAAAATATGACTCTTTTTAAAATTAAAATAATTTCACACAAAATAGAAAGATATATCGATGGTTTAAAATTATATGCATGTAAAATAACACCATCTCGATTATGGGATCATAGTCTAGCTTGGTATGATGCCAGCCTCGGGCGCTGGAGGTCGCCGGTTCGAATCCGGCTGATCCCACTTTTTGTTAACCATCATCTAAGACTCTATCTAACATCTACAAGATCAAACATAACAAAATAAACCTAAAATGCAGTGTATACCCACGCAGAGAATTTTTGATTTTAAATTCACATTGAAAGAATTTCTAAAACATACAAATTCATTTTCATTTTCCATAAGGGAAATTTTGAATATAATATCAATATTCAACTTTATTTTGTTAGGTTTGTCTTCTACTTTGTAACATTTAATAACTATTAAAGCCTTTTTACAGGCTCTACTTCTTTATTTAATTTTTATTTTTCAATAATACCAAATTGTTTAGTTATTTTTCTGTTAAATAACATATCATAACTATAATTTTACCGCATCTAGCAAATATTACTAAATAGCCGATTCAGAAAGAAAATGAATATATTAAGTCCACACAAAAAGTGTTAATTCAAACTAGATAAAAGAAAACATTAAAAATATGTCGCATAACCCACTATTAGAAAACAAAACTGTTATAACGACACACAATATCAAGAAGCAATAGGCCATAGTTGCCTTAAACAATAGATAGTTTATGCGATCAATAACACAAATATTTCTTTCCTTCAGAAAATTCTTTTTATTACACGTTGGCATTTCCATAACTTTTTTAGATTTTTACTATAACATAAATGTTAAATATCATACTTGATATAATAAATATAAATTATCATATGGATGAGTTATTAAAAAGAATTTACCGAAACTATAAACCCTCAAAATTGATTAACAAATTTAATACGTCTTCAAATACAGAAAAAACAAATAATAAGTCCATATCCACCTCTTCAGATTTAGTTCAAGAAGGCATCATAGCGGGACAAAAAATAGCAAAAATATCAGTTATAACCCTGTTAAGCATTGGGATAGTGGAAATAATTGCTGGGTATTATAGCGGCAGTAATGTGGCAACCGCAGACGGAATTGACTCTATTTCTGATTCGCTAATTTCTTTTATTGTGTTAATAGGATTAAGAATTGCACACAAACCAGCGGATAGAAAATTTCACTTTGGCTATCATAAAGTCGAAAGT
>JBNJLU010000136.1:0-5601 GCA_050591185.1 Candidatus Nitrosocosmicus sp. | reverse complement strand
ATTTGGTTTCTTGACTCGTCTATTGACATGTTGATGTTGTCCTTGGTTTGGTCAAGTGACCTGTTTATTGATTCGTTGATATCGTTATTGTTTTGGTTGTTGTTATTTTCATAGGTATATTTTGAATAGCTTGCATTGTTGTTGTTTGTGGAATTTGTTGTTGAATTGTCAGTTTTAGTTGTCATCACTATCTATTGGCTAAACTACTATATAAACCTAGGTATTATAGGGAATTTAAAGCCGTTTAAAACCATAGAAAAAAACTGTAGCGCACCATTGCTATGCCAAATATTGACATACAAAAGATTTATAAAACCAATTTTCCAGAAGATATTGGTTTTTATCCCTGCAATAAATCAGTCAAATTTATCAATTTCCTTTTTTAAAAAGTGATGCATTCACCCTATTATCGCTTTAGAGGAAAAAACATCAAACTGAAACCAGTCTAGTCATTGCCATATCTACATACTCTTTATCAATTTCAAACCCAACAAAAGAAACCCCTAGTTTGGCCGACGCAACTGCGGTCGATCCAATGCCTAGGAAGGGATCCATAACCACCATTTTTTCTCTTAATCCGTGCAGGTTTATGCACATTTCAGGCAGCTTTGTCGGAAATGTAGCAGGGTGTGGCCTTTCTTTTCTCATTTTAATTGTGTCATAGGGAATGAACCAGGTGTTGCCCCTATCCCTCCTGTCCTGGTTTGCTTGTTTCCAACGCCCAACATTAGATTTATCTTGGTATGGAACCCCAACAGACAATTTATCGAGAATTAATTTACCATTTTTGGTAAAATGAAATATATATTCATGGCAATCATTTAAAAACCGGTTACTAACAATTGGTTTAAAATGGCCTACAGCCACGTCACCTACAATATTTGGGTATTTGCCTACATCCTGTTTATTGATAGCGATAGATTTTATCCAATGGATAACGTTTTGCAATATGAAATCTTCTCTGAGAACATTTGCCACATCCCAGGCGACCCACGGATTTTTAGGCTTATTCCCCATATTTAAAAACAGTGAGCCATCATCTTTAAGTACAGTTTTAATCAAGATCCCTACCTTTTTTAACCAATCAAGGTATTTGTCCTGGGGCATTTCATCGTTATACCCATTATAATTAATTCCAATGTTATATGGCGGAGAGGTTACTACAACATCTATGGAATCCTGTTTAACATTTTCTCTGATACCACTTAAGCAATCTTTGTGAAAAATTTCTATGGTAGAGCCATTTTCTCTTGTGATTGTTTTACAGGGTGATTTAGGAGAAGACTCTTGAACTGTCAATATGCTACACTGTTTGTTACACACATATACAGTTAAGCCGTTTTGAAAAATAGTTGTATAAACATTTAGTTAAAAGTATCATGCAATAAAATAATATTTAAACCTGTCAATAAAAAACGGATTTTTTATATGATATATTATATAACCAATACAAAACAAAACAAAACAAATCTTTCAGACTAAAGAAATTCCATTATTAACCTCACCAAAGTCAATGTATACAACAGGGTAAAATAATTTATATATTTACCCCATTCCCCATCCCTTTTCCAGATTATACAATATCAAAGGATGTGATCATTGAAATATTGTTACAATAGTCCAAAAACGACAAAGTAACAATAATGATAATAACAATAACCCGATTAGAGCAACTATTAAAAGAAGCAAGAACATCAATAGAGACATGAGTTTAGAAAAGGTATCCTCATTTGCGCCCTTACCAATAAGGGTCATGGCAGGAATCGCATTTATAATTCACGGTTTGCCAAAATTTGAAAATATTCAAGGACCTCAAGGATTGCTTGGGTCAGTTGGTTTACCCCCTGAACTCGCCCTGCCTATAGCTTTGTTAGAGGTAATAGGAGGAATCGCATTGATACTTGGCATATTTACAAGAATTACCGCAATCCTGTTTGCAATTCAGATGGCTCTTGTAACCCTAATTATAAAATCAGGTAATGAATTTACAGGACCACGCGGTTTTGAAATTGATCTTTTGTTAATGTCTATTGCAATTAGCTTGTTATTGTCAGGACCTGGACGAATATCAATAGAAAGAGACATATTGAAAAGAGAAATCTTTCCAAAAGCAAATTACAAACAAAAGCAAAGTATTACTAAATAACTTATCCCTATTTTTTAACAATCTAATAATTACAAAGTAATTGGAAAGCACACTTTAGGTAAAATCCTTTCAAATAGATTATAGAAATATCATTCAATAATAAATCCTTTTTTCTGTTTTAAGGTGAACAAAATTCGCAAAATAAAAGTTAAAAGTTAAAAAAACTATTCCAAGACCGCGACAACATCATTTCTAGAAATGCTTTGACCCTCCTTTACCTTTAGTTCTTTGATAATACCATCCCTAGGAGACTTTATTGCTACCTGCATTTTCATGGATTCCAAAACCACAATGTTATCACCTTTTTTAACAGAATCACCTTTGTTTATTGAAATAGATATTACCCTACCAGGTATTTGACTTGAAATAGAATTTTGAGATGAACCACCCCCACCTCGGCCAGCCGACTTTTCTATGATTTCGGCCAACTTTGAATGTTTTTTTAATGTCAATGGGTTTCCGTTAATTAAAATCCTTAAATCAGTACTTGTAGACTCCAAAACTCTGATTTCATAATATGAGTTATCAAAGATAAACTCAAGGAGATTGCTTTTAAAGCTGATTATTTTAAGTTCATATTTTTTGTCATCAATCTTTAAAATTAAATTATTATTTTTATCAGACTCAACAATTTCCCCATGGAAAATTGTTTTGATGCCATCAACTTTAATCTCCATTAGTAAGCCACACCACCATATTTCCAGTTGTTTGTATTTGTGTTATTCAGATTTTTTTTAGTAGCATTTGCAGAAGAGGCAGAAGATAGAGAAGAGGACCCGCTGTTTATGTTGCTGCTGCTTTTTATGTATTCAGAATAAAGCATAACGGCAGCTACGCCAGGCAGGATTTTTGTTTTGTCATTGAATTTATTTTTTATTTCATTTTTCATTTTATCTATTATCGAAAACCGGTCAAGATAATCTGTGGAGAGGTCACCGTTGATGAAATGCTCATCATTCATTATGGTCTTGTACAATGGAATGGTGGTATTTATCCCGTCAACTACAAATTCATCCAATGCATTGCGCATTCTCCTTCTTGATTCATCAAACGTGGAGCCCCAAGTTATAAGCTTGGCCACCAAGGAATCATAGAATCCGGATACGGTGCATCCCGGATAAAGGTAAGTATCCACCCTTACTCCAGGTCCGTATGGCAAATTACAATATGGTACATTTCCATTGGAGGGAGCAAATTCATAAAGTGGATCTTCTGCATTTATTCTGCATTCTATAGCGCAACCACTTAACTTTAACTCTTCTTGTTTGAATGGTATTTCTTCCCCGTTTGCCACCGAGATTTGGAGTTTTACCAGATCTGTTCCAGTGACCAATTCCGTTACAGGGTGCTCAACCTGCAGCCTGGAATTTACCTCTATAAAATAGAAATTTCCATGAGGGTCGCACAAAAATTCAGCGGTTCCAGCATTCAGATAATCAACGGCTATGGCGGCTTTTTTTGCTATTTCCCCCACCTCGTGTCTTTTTTCCTTCGTCATTATTGGGGATGGCGACATTTCAATTAGCTTCTGATGCCTTCGCTGGATTGAGCACTCCCTTTCGAACAAATGCCTGGTGTTGCCACTTGAATCACGTATTAACTGAAACTCTATGTGCCTGATTTTCTCAAGAAACTTTTCCACAAAAAGGGCGGACTTGCCAAACGCGGCCTTTGATTCTGCAGACGCCATCTCAAACTCTTGCCTCAGTTCTTGTTCATTTCGGGCAAGCCTGATTCCTCTACCACCACCACCAAATGCGGATTTTAATAAAATGGGGTATTTTGCTTCTGTTGCAATTTTTACTGCCTCCTCCACATCTTCGACAACACCATCACTACCTGGTACTGTGGGCACTTCCGCTTTTTTCATGATTTCCTTGCATTTCATCTTATCACCAGTTAATTCCATAGCGTGGCTTTTTGGGCCTATAAATATGATGTTGTTTTTTTCGCATAGTTCCGCAAATGATTCATTCTCAGATAGAAAACCATAGCCAGGGTGAATTGCATCCACACCGGCTGAAACGGCAATTTCAATGATTTTGTTCATGTTCAGGTAGCTTTGAGAAGGGGAGGCTGGTCCAACGTGATAGGTTTCATCTGACCTTTTGACATGTATTGAACTTGCATCCTCATCTGAGAAGATGGATACGGATTTAATCTCCAACTCCCTGCACGCCCTTATCACACGCAAAGCAATTTCACCCCTATTTGCGATTAATATACTCTTAATTCTTTTTGACAAATCAAATCAACCCCTATTTACCTATAGGTTAATGTTTCCATGTTTTTTCCATGGGCGGTTATCTTTTTTACTAGATAGCACATTTAAAGCATTTATTATCATGGGACGTGTTTCCATGGGATCTATAACGATGTCAATTGTCCCCCTTTCAGCAGCAATATAGGGATTCGCAAACTTGTTTCGATACTCTTTGGCAAGGTTTTTCTTAATTTCTGCTGCGTCTGGGGAATTCTTTAGGTTTTTTCTGTGCATAATGGTGATTGCGGCTTCCGGTCCCAAAACAGCAATTTCAGCGGTTGGCCAAGCATAGTTGACATCAGTGCCTAAATTCTTGCTACCCATGGCAATATATGCGCCCCCATATGCTTTTCCTATAATGCAGGTTATTTTGGGAACTGTTGCCTCACAATAGGCAAACAACAATTTGCTCCCGTGTCTTATGATCCCATTGTGTTCTTGATCGGCACCTGGCAAATACCCAGGCGTGTCAACAAGTGTTATTATGGGTATATTAAATGAGTCACAAAATCGAATAAATCTGGCTGCCTTGACTGATGAATGAATGTCCAAAGCACCTGCTAAAAATGATGGCTGGTTTGCAATCAATCCTACAGATCTTCCGCCCATTCGGGCAAAACCTACAACTATGTTTTCTGCAAACAGCTCATGTATTTCAAAAAACACGCCATCATCCACTATTTTGTTAATTACCTCTTTGATATCATAAGGATGGTATGGGTTCTCAGGTAAAATGTTAACAAGTTTTTGATCAACTCGGTTAAAGTCATCTATATTGTCTGTCACTAATGCAGGCTCTTCCCTGTTGTTTTGCGGTATGTATGATAATAATGTTTTAATTTTGTCCATACAGTCGATTTCATATTTGGCTATAAAGTGGGCCACACCAGATTTTGTTGCATGTGTTTTTGCGCCACCTAATTCTTCAAATGTTACATCTTGGCTTAGGACCTGTTTAACAACCTCAGGCCCTGTTACAAACATCTGCCCAACATTTTCAACCATTATAACAAAATCAGTCATAGCAGGAGAGTAAACTGCACCTCCAGCACATGGACCTATGCTAGCAGTTATTTGAGGCACAACACCTGATGCAAGAGCATTTTTTAGAAAAATGTCACCATAACCATCCAGGCTGGATACGCCTTCCTGAATTCGAGCCCCTCCAGAATCCAAAATGCCAATAACAGGG
>JBNJLU010000135.1:0-5621 GCA_050591185.1 Candidatus Nitrosocosmicus sp. | reverse complement strand
CCTATATACAATCTGAAGATAAAACCTATCTTGAAAGGCACCTTAAAATAAACAGGACTTTACTCCCTCCATCTAATGATGCAGTATTAAAGAAACATGATTCTAACATCAATGTTGGTGATAGTTTTAACCTTCAAAAATATCTTAGATGGCTAAAGGATATATATGATAACATGATGAAAAATTCTACTTTACTTACCAATTCCGAATTTAGCCGAAGAGCAATCTCTGAGGCGTATGGCATAAATCATATTATTGTGCTTAGCCCACCTGTTGATATACAAACCTTTCGTAATTCTGTGTTATTATCTTCATCAACAAATGGTAATGGTGATGATAAAAAAGATGATCTCATTGTAGTGGTTTCCAGAATTGATTCATCTAAAAGGGTTGAAAATGCAATCAAGTTTGCAAAATTGCTGAAAGAAAATGATATTGGCAAAGGAATGATAATTGCAGGGAACCTTGACCCTTATAACTATGATTATTACCTTTACCTAAAGCGAATGATTTTTGACTTTGGTTTAATTGATTATGTTAAGTTTGAAATCGATGCCAGCTTCGATAAACTCCTGTCAATTTTGAAAAAGAGTAAAGTGTATTTTCATCCAAGGTCGGGAGAGCACTTTGGGATGTCAATAGTGGAAGCAATGAGTGCTGGATTGATTCCTATTGTATCTGATGTGGGGGGCCAGACCGAATTTGTTCCTTCTAAATACCATTTCCGTACTTTGGAGCAAGCAACCCAAATTGCATCATCTGCCTTTGATGTGTCCTATTCTGAACGTATTAAAATAAGCAATTCTGTGAGCAAGTTCTCAATACCAAATTATATAACAAACTTTCAGAGGGTAGTCAATGATATTATTGTGAAATAGGTTTAATAACCTGATTTATTTTCTTTTCTATTGTCTTTATTCAAATCGATAAATTTTGATTTTATTTTTGGGGTGATGTTATCACAATATACGCTATAATGATAACAATATTGAATAACTTATTTTATTACTTTATGATGTGTCAATCAAACAAAAGATCAAAACATGGTATTAATATCCATAGTAAAGAATCGTATTGTTTTGACACTGCTTTTAGTTTCGCTTTGCTTTGTTTCCACCCCCTGGTTTTTATGTCTTTCTAAAAAACAATGGCATGAAACTCGTGATTGACCCTTCTTTTTTCACAAAATTTTCTTGTTTTCAAAAACCCAAATTGTCATGACAATCGGGTGTATAAAATGTCGCACAAGAAGCAGATGATGATGATTATTTAATATGATTGTTTTTACAGTCTAAATATCCTGACTATAATATTGGTTAAATGCGCAAAAAAAAAGATAGAAAACAAATATGTACTATATTTTAACCTGGTATCTTTATTTGAATGGATTTATTTTTTCTATGGTTTCATCAAGGTCGGTTTTCTGCTCCATTTCACTGGTATTAGCAGTATCATTTCCTGATTTGACCTTTATTTCATTTATGTTTGCACCCATTAATTCTGCTCCTGTGATGTCTGCTCCTGTGATGTTAACGCCAGTCATTTTGCCTTCAGTTACTTTGGCATCAGTTACTTGGCCATTGGTCATAATGCCGTTTGATATGGCTGCTGAATTTATTTTGCCCCCTTCTATTTGGACAACTGATGGTTTACTTCCATTTTGTATCACTGAAGTTCCATTTTGAGAAGTGATTATATCGGCGTTGTTTATTGTAGCGTCAGTGATGTTCACACCATCTAGCTCGCCACCATTTAATGTATTGTTTTGTACTTGGCCATTGGTTAGGTTTGCAGCTGTAATGTCTCCTTGGACTACGGACCCCTTTGTTATCTGTCCGGTAGTTACCTGCGCAGAAGCCACAGCAGGTGAAACAAATCCTACTAATACTAATTCAAATATAACTGCAGTAATTATAACAAAAGTTATTGGTAAATTTTCCTTGTGATTTTTTATACCCATAATATTTTTTTAACGGAATATGTTATTTAAAAGTTTAAAATATCTTTATGGATCATTTGGTTTGGCAACAGTTCCTTCCATTGTCATAATTAACTTTGGATTAGTTTAATTATTTAATACGTATCAATTAGTCGACTCTCAAATAACTTTAGTACTGTGTATCATCTCATGTGAATCAAATTTCGCATCAGTTTTATTTTGTTTGTTGTATACGCTTTTTGATTATAATCTTGCGGTCTGCATAATGGTATTACTAAACAACGATGTATCTCCATTAAAACTTGCCTTTGATGATTTAAGATGGGATTTTGTTTTCAGGAAATGCAATTAATTAAATACAATATCAAAAAAATCTATTTAGCGATATTTCCTTTGTCGATCAACACAATGAAATCAACTTTACATTTAATTTCCTACAAAAAAGATTTACTTTCATACCTTGATTAACATACATTAAACCGCAATAGGATTGACGAAAGTTATACCTGAATGGCATATGCATTTGTTAATTTTTTTTCTAAAATATGAAATAGGGCTTTCGGTATGACTTGAAAAAAGGTACATGTTTTCTTTTTATTTTTTATTTGGATAAGTGTCTAATAAAATAAAAATGATACGTTACTGGGGATATCACTTTTTTTGATTTGGATTATTCTACTGAGATTGCTTTTGAAAATCAGTGTACGGGTTAAAAGGTGTGTTTACTATTGAAGGTTTATTGCCCAAATGAATATTTATGTTGTTTAAAAAACATTATAACGTATGAATTCATTAAAGATCAATATCAAACGAAATAATGTGCTATTGCCCAATTATTTTTAGTATTTGGTTAATGATGCTGTTATGATCAGCTTCAACCTCCATGCTTATAAGTAGAAGGTAATCTTCATTTAACGGTAGGGTTGCCCGCTTAATTTTTTCATACTCTGCCATCGCATATTTTGGCCTACCTGTTTTAGGTGAGAGTGCATCGCGTAATCCCCATCTTCCTATTGCTAACTGAACTGATTTTCTTGTTTCATCAGGGGACAGATGACTTGTTATTCCTTCCCTCATTCCACCGTATAAGATCTCGCCAGTATCATCGCATATACCAGCAAAACGAATCTTCGGATCTAGATCAATAATATCTTTGCAGACTTTATCATAATCCATGTTTCGCACTTTAATAATGTCAAAGGATTCTATTAAACATTTAAAATGACGTTATTAATTGTTATGTTGAATTGTCGGTGATAAAATGTTTTTCTGCCTAGGATGTGGGCGTCAACCCTCAAAAATTGAAAGAATAACTATTTTAAAAAAAAATTTGTTATTGAGTTAAGTTCTAAAAACAAATTCTCTAACAAATCATAACAATATCATTTGACTATCTTTTGGAATTTTCATTTTATCCCTGAAGCTTTAAAGACAGGTTATTTTCTTCCTTGTTCTACCTAAAAGACGGGCAGTTTTTTTCTATATGATATTTTATTTGTGCCAAAAGAAAATTTTTTTGATATGGGATTGCATTTTTAAATGCATGTTTTACATCGGCATAAATCTGGATCTTTTCAATATGTGAGGGTTAAACCCATGTACAAAAATGAAACCCCTCACAAAATATCAACTAACAAAACAAACAATGCTACACCATTACCAATTATTTTTTTTAAAATCTTGCCCATCTATTACTATCATTGTCAGTGTAGAGCGGACTTTGTCAATGTGTTTTAGGTTCGTTTTGATTATTTTTCTCAATTTAAACATATCATCTGATGTAACCCTGACAATAATATCGTAAACTCCTATGATGTGAGTCACCTCTGCTACTTCTGGAACTTGTTTTATTTTCTTTATTATTTCGCCTTCAGCACCTAAATCACAGTTTAATAATACATAGGCAGTTGGCATGAGGACTTTAGTTGGAATAAATTATTAAACTTTTTGCAATCTTTATTATTTTTTTATTAGTATCAGGTAATTTGCAACATATATAATGAAATAAAAAATTTTTTAAAAAAATAAATCAAGTATAATACTATACTAAAATAGAAAACAGAACAAAAATTATTCTGTTATTGTTTTGCTGATGCTGTTGTTGTTGTAGTGTTTGAGTATGTTGTAGTGTTAACGCCAGTTGTGTTGCTGTTGTTTTGGCTTTGTTGGTTGTTTG
The DNA here is from genome assembly GCA_050591185.1 of Candidatus Nitrosocosmicus sp. GTDB lineage: Archaea > Thermoproteota > Nitrososphaeria > Nitrososphaerales > Nitrososphaeraceae > Nitrosocosmicus. Next base: position 1,506 of record JBNJLU010000135.1, on the reverse strand, counting down.
AGTTAGCTTCTGAGACTGCTGATGCTATTTGCCTTGAGTTTTGCTGAAAGGTTTTTGCCGTATTAACAGTTAGATTTGATAGGTGTTTTGTGTTGTCTTTTGCCTGCTGTAATGTTGATTTCATTGAGTCAAGGTTTGAGAAGATGATGTTGTTTGTTAGTCTTATTGCTGAGACTGCGTTGTCTGCAAAGCTGCTGACAAACTTGATGTATGCCTTTGTCATGGAGTCTGGAGACGCAATGGTTGTGGCCATGCCGTTAAATCTTTCACTGTATGGCCTCCATGCTGACTGGAGTGAGTTAATCACCGCTTTTTGAGACTCGATATACTCCTCAGAGATCTCTTTGGCTGTTTGCAGTGATTGCTCTTGGTAGCTGTTGACAATGTTGTTGTAGCGTGGGATTTGGTTTCTTGACTCCTCTATTGACCTGTTGATGTTGTCCTTGGTTTGGTCAAGTGACCTGCTTATTGATTCACTCAAATCATTAGAGTTTTGGCTGTTGCTTGATGATGTTGTTGTTGAATTATCTGTTTTAAATGTCATCACCATCTATTAGTTAGCCCCATATATAAACATAGGCATTGTAGGGTATTTAGAACCATATGGAACCATTATAAGATTAAGCATTTACAAAAAGATGCAAAAAAAGTATTTCATTTAATTCTCACTACTCTAATTATAAAAATATATAGAAAATCAACATATTTGATTATGTGAATAACCAATCAAAAAAATACAGGATAACCTGCCTTATGTGCAATGAAGAAATTGGATACCTTAGTAACACTGACTTCGCTGAAGAGCATATAGCTACCAACCCTGGCCACTTGGAATACAGAGTAGTTGTAGAAATGTCAACCTCCTAGTAAATGATCATTATAACTAATATTAGTAACGGTTACCGAAAAACACATAATTGTTTATTGTTGTTAAATCCCGTATTAGAGTAACTTCCATAATTTGTAAAGAAACCAAAATAACAGATTATTCGTCTGTATGATGATTTATCTTCACTTGTTGGATCTGGCTATTGAATTTTTAAATATTTGTTCTTTGTCTTATTGCACCCTTTTTACTGTATGTTGAAATGAGTCGAGTTTCTACCTTGCAAAACAAGAAAAAGATTTAGGCTATGTACTGCTCAATAGTACTATTCCCACTTATTGAAAATAAATGTCATCTGAACCTAATGTTGTTTTAATGTTTTGGTAATCTTTATTCTTGCTTGTTAAATGGCGAGTATGCCAGAAAATAAAACGCAGGATGAAGTGATAGACCCATTATCTTATCTGGTTTCACTTTCAATATAATTCTCTTATTTTTTGGTTTTTTATAATAATACTTTCCAAAACTCAGATATATTTTGGGCAAGTTTGCGAAGATGTTCATCGGCCCCCGCAGTAGTCTGTTCTATGACCTTCCCCTTGATTGATACCATGTTATATGGATTGTATTGCTCCACTATTGAAATCGCAATCCTAGGGTCTTTATCAATGTGTCTTTTT
>JBNJLU010000134.1:0-5647 GCA_050591185.1 Candidatus Nitrosocosmicus sp. | reverse complement strand
TAGTATGATTGTCCTTTTTATCCTTCCACTTCTGCTGGATACAGGTCACACTTTAGCAGTGATCATAACAAGCTATAATTCTATCGAATTTTGGGATAGACTCTTAGTTTATATAATACCTTTTAGTACGCCATAAAGCCTACCTAATCATTGACTTTAATATAGACAAAATTATCCTCGATTTTATTTTCATATACTTTCAGTGATAGCACAGCTGGAGGATTTTGAGGTTTTCCATTCTCTAAACTAAAGATAGAAAAATGCAGTGGACAGGTTATAGTTTTTTCTTCTTGGTTTAGAAATCCTGTTGACAAATCAGCATATTGATGGGTGCATATTCTATCAGTTACGTAAATTTTGTCTCGTATTTTAGTGACTAGAATCTTTTTATTATTGTAATCAAATTCCAAAAGTTCACCGTTGGCTAGCATATTTTCGTTGCATGTCTTTATCCATACCATTATTATATGATATTTATAATGAAATAAGTGACTATTATTTTTTTTATTATTATGTTAAAGTTGGTAAAGCAATAGCCACAACACAGCATTAAGGAATTTTACATCTGTCTAATTCTTTCTTCTAGATATTCTTTCAAGGCAATTGCGTTGTTAAATTTTTCATCCTTGGCACCATACAATAAAGTCACAGATCCATTTTTTACTCCATCAAGAAGTATATTCACAGACTTATAGTTTTTTTCTAGTTCTTTAAAATATCTGGATTTAAATTCGTTCCATTTTTTTTCGTCATGATCAAACCATTTCCGTAATAACGCACTAGGCGCAATATCCTTTATCCATAAATTCACCTTTACCTCATTTTTGCTTAAACCTCGAGGCCAAAGTCTATCTACCAGGACTCTAAAGCTATTGTTCTTATCCTCACCACTAGGATTATTGTATATTCTTTCAATTTTTATCAACGATATTACAACGACTTTGTGTTTAATTCATAAATATAATATAATGGCTATTTCAAACTGCTAGCAATTTCGTTATTAGGTATATGCCTTTATAGTTTAGTCGCCATACAAAAATAATGACAAACCAAAATCAACAAAATCCACAGGGTCAAAATACAGAACCAACACAAAATGAGAACACACCACAAAAGGTCATTGCTAATGCAGCTCGATTTAACCGTCAATTTATTGATAAACAAATAGGCGGTAACCCCATTACTGTAAGTTTAGGTAAACTGTTGACTGTAATGGGGGAACAAGACAATACTATTAGAGTGTTATCAAAGGCTTTAGGGCAAAATCATAATGATCAACAACTGCATGAAATGCATAATTCATTATTCGGTGGTCTAGTTGTAGGATCCGGTTCTGGTAAAGAAGGTATGGATCTAGGCTCAATTTTAACACAGACAACCACATTTATTAATCAACAAAATCAACAGATCCAGACACTCATAGCAGCAATTACGCAAGATATTCAGCAACTTATTAGTAAAGCACAACCACCCCAATCCAATACCAATTAATAAAAAAGCTATGGATCAAACAAGAAACTGCCTTCGATGGAAAAAGAAAAGAAACTAAATAGGTGGATGAATGAAAATGTATTTTCATCTATTAAAGAGTGTTTGATGGGAATATGTTTTCTGCAATCTGGTCTCAAAAGATAATCAAAACTCAATAATCAAGGTATCTTTACAATCTTTGTAGAAGAATGATATGATATAGAAAAATAATTTGGGATAGATGGTTGCGCAATAAGGTAGAAATTAACGAAAAAAACAGGAGATTTGTTAAATGAATTAAATATGATTATTGAAGATATCCTTACTTAGGTTAAGTATTACATTCTACTAGAAATTCTATTTTAGTTAATAATGTATGTGATTACGGATTGTGACATCTGCAAGACAATCGATAAAGAAATTAATATGATAGAATAATTTGTAATTATTGTTGCTCGTCTAAGAACTACAATAACAATACAGAATAAAATTATGCATTCTCTTATTGAATTTAATTAGCATAATCAGGTAACGTATTTTCTTCGGAATTTAAGAGTTAAATCGTTAACAATCTCACTGATAATTTATGATGCCATAAGTATTTTTTGATGCCCTTCTATTTTATCTGTCTGTCTCTTTTGAAGATGAATCTGAGAATGGGAGTTATAGGGGTGGCATAGATAATTATTGTTATGGAGACATATACAGAAAATCTAATCTGGACTAAAAGATTTATTACATCTGCCATAATCCAAGGAGCAATCATTGTAGGATTAACAGTTTTCATAATACTTGGAGAAATATCCATAATAAAACCAGGAGTATCAAGAGTAATAGCATCAGGAGGTGCAGGAACATGGTTTACTTTTGGATATATCATGTATACAGTAGTAGGAGTAATTGGTGTTGCAGTTTCAGCACTCTTTTATCTGTATTTGGAGAGAGTTCTTAAAAAACAATACGGGGATTACAGGGGCGCTAAAGTAGCAGCTTGGATTCACCTGATCCTTATGAATTTGGGTACAACTGCTGCAATGGGCATGTTGATGTTTGCTGGCTATGCTGGTGGAGCAGCCATGCTTCCAGTGTCGGTAGGAGGACAGGGATTTAATGCAGGACAGGCACACGAAATCCTGGCACCATTTGTTGAACCGATAGCTGCTTCTATACTTGTATTGATTTTTGGTATAATCTGTGGTGGAGTGGGATTTTTAATTGTGCATGGAAAAAAGAGATAATTGTGCAGAACAAAACGAATAGAGTTATTTGACATATTTATGCCCATGTGATAAATACATGTTAAATGAGATAATTCGTGCAATAAAACCACACAGTCACTTGCCTACTTTTTTCAATCCCATAAAAGAGATTACAGGATGAATCATATACCAAGAGGATGGAAACAACATTACCATGGATATAGATTTTAGCGAACCAGTTCCCTCATTAGTGGATAGATTAAAGTCAGAACACGTGCAATTTAATTTGGCATTACAAACCATTCAGAAAGAACTCTCAGAACAAAGAACTTCCAATGCAACAGAACATTTACGAAATTTGCATAAACCTATACTTAAGCATGCTGTAGAGGAGGAATCAATTTTATTGAGGGTAATTTTAAGACACATAAAAAGAGAAGATGCTAACGAATCGATAAAGATTATACAAGAGCATAATAACGTGGTAGATTTTTTTGTTGATTTGGACAAACATGGCGATAATGTGGAATACAATGTTATTCAAAACAAGACTTCAAAGTTCATCGAGTTATTAAGAACCCATTTTCTTGAAGAGGAGAGGGTGGTCTTTCCATTGGCTCTTGAATGTTTCCAACGCGATAACAAATAAAATAGGCTTTGTTCTGTAACCAATTATAGTTTTTAAAATAATTGATTACAATTACTTACAATTGATTGCAAACATTGCAGAACTAATTTATGCTATAAAACATCTGAACCTTTATGCCGATAGACCCCGAATTTCCCAAAAATCATAAAATCATAGGAAAACACAAGAATGTAGATGGACGATATCACTTTGTCTGGGGACCCGGAAGATCAGATGCAGAATCATCTGAAAACACAGAAGTCCAAGATGCATATAAAGAAAGGAATGAGGAGTATGTAGGTTTAGGAGTGCACGGATCATATGTTGCGTTAGATTGGGATTCATGCATTGCTGATGGAGCTTGCATTGAGGCATGTCCTGTACAAGTGTATCAATGGTATAGATCTGAACAAGATGTTCCTGCAAAGAGATTTTGTATGGATTTTTTTAAACGTCTCAGGTATTTTGTTTATAAAAAGTGCTAGTCCAATCCTTTTAGCGCATGGCTGTCCTTTTGCTAATCATAATAATATTAACACAGGTGTCATAGGCTTTAATGACACCCCTAAGCCCAACAGCATTGCCATCTATAATTATTATATTAACACAACAGGTGGAATCAATATTTTCATTTTTGGTCAATCTAAATGTCAAAATACATTACTATAATTCCATATTATAGTAACATAAAAAAAACATGGGTATCATTTTTTAATTGGGGGATCTCTTGTTATTATTCTTTATTATTTGATCTGTCTTCTCCTCCCCTTCCTTTATAGAGTTCTTGATTATTTCGGGTGAAAAATCTGCATTTTCAGACATATGAGGAAATGGCTCCTCGCGTTTTACATAATAAATTTCCTTTATTTCTGCCCCGTGCTCTTGTTTATAATTTTTGTATTTTTGGTGTATTTTCCTCAGTTTTTTTTCATCTATTTGTAACTTGTTAACATTACTATCTATTATTTGATAGATCTCTCCAATATAATCCAAATATCTTGATATTACTTTTGACATTTGAACATTATGGCATGTCTTGTCGGCCCTGTTAACTTAAGCATTTATCCTCTCTTTGTTATGCATATATACAAACAGCCTAAGCCAATTATTGATATGATTTAGTTTACAATTCTCCAGCCTACAAGGAAAGTAATCATCAAAACATTCGGTCCTATCCTTGATATTCTGCATTTTCCTTTCAATCAGGCTTTTCTCCCGATGGGAATGGATGTGGTGATTTAGTTTTAGGAACTGACAAGCCATTGGATACCAGGTTCCACCATCGGTTAAAACAGGAAGTATGCCATAATCTCTAACAATACCGGACAGAAAGCGCTCGGCAACAAACATGTTTCTCTCTTGGGATATGCTTTGTGCGAGAATTTGACCGTTTTCTGGTTCAATCGCTACCCATGACCATATGTATTCTGAACCAACCTTGATTAGTGTTTCATCTACAATGTATCCTGATACCTTTTTCCTTCTTGTTGATGATATTCTTTGAGGATGAAATTTCTGAATCCAATTCCAGATTGCAACATGACTTCTCTTGACTATGTGCAAAAATGACAATGCCTTGACTACGTTCCTTAATGACAAACCGAGAAAATACAAATACAGACCATAGCCAATGTACTCTGAAGGTGTTCTGTTTCTTTTACTTAACATATGAAAAATAGGACATCTTGAATCTATATCATTTTCTTAAGTTAACAGTGCCCATCGATTTGATGATTTTCATGCCTTATTTGGTTAAAAGATAGTCTTAATGTATTAATTACGTCATTTCTTTTATTTGATGCTATGTATGTCGTTATTATTTAATTTATTCTATTCAATTTTATTGCTATTTTCGACGGTATTAGCAACCATCATATACATCTCATGCCTATAATATGGTGTGTCAAGAACATTTATTTGCGATAACTATGGGGAAGAAATCTGTGATTGCGGGTACTGTTGTCAAGACGGATGAAATGAGTATCTACCTTGTATTATTTAGTTTAACAATATAGTAACGTGTATATATATTTTATCAGCAGTTAGAACTTACATTACATCTTTGAGTATTCAAAGCCATCATACTATTCATATAGCCAAGGAAGAACATTATTGTTTATTATGGTGCCAATGCATCAACCGTGAAATATGGAGAACAAAAACATCTTTCAGTATCTTTTTTTTCAACCTTTCTTATAATCACTCAGCCTTATCCTTATATAGATAACAGTAATGCAGGGCAACTGTTTAGAGTAGGTAATTTTTGACGGTTTTCCCATTTACCTAACTATGGATACCTAAAGTGTTTTACCTTTTATTTGTTTTTAGGAACAATTACCAAAATGATCCA
>JBNJLU010000133.1:0-5678 GCA_050591185.1 Candidatus Nitrosocosmicus sp. | reverse complement strand
TGAATATTAAAGTCACGAACGCTTTTTTTTGCTCCTCTTTCGCTTGGATTATGTCCGGTTAACTCATTTAAAGCCGTTTTTGCACGTTCAAGGGGTTCCCCAGCCTTGCCAACACCAATATTAATAACAACCTTAAATAAGGAAATTTCTTTCATTGGATTGTCCAATTTTTTACTCATTGGTTAAAAACCTCCAAAAGAGGGCCATCAATTCCTATAGGCATGACTATGTCTATAGGAAGTTCAACAGATCTGTCATCAAAATTTACCACAGTTCTTTTTGGTAAAGAGAACATCCCATTTTTAATCTCTTCTATTTTTCCAATTCGTCCAGCGTTTTCTCCCTGTATGACTAAGACAGTACAACCCGCTTCAAACTTTATATGATTCTCTATTTGGTTATTTGGTAATTTTACCAAACAAACATCCCCAACCCTCATTTGCCTATCTTCAGATATCAAAGTTTTGCCATCGTGAAAACTGTATTGAGTTTTATTACCCTTTATAGTAACTTTGTTAGTTATTTTTACCAGTTTAACTCCTTTCTCTTTTGTTTTTACAGGAACTAAAATTTTTAAATCTCTAGGTATTAATCTATAAACTTCACCAGTAGTTACGATTTCAATAACATCCATTATTCCAACTCCAAAATGGATATCTCTTCTCACTATTCCATCCACCTTTATTTGCCCCGAATTCATAATTATCTTTGCCTCACGTAAATTACTGCATAAATGTAAAATATCACGCAATAATATACCCATTGGGTAACACCTATCTTTTGCATAGGGTCCAGGAGTTGCAGACAATACAAATGGAAATCCTTTTCTTTTGATTTGCCAAAATTTTGGAGCCATTTGTCTTTTTGTTTTTTTACTTCCACTTTTTCTTACCATTTATTAATCACTACCAAACCTCATTTTTTTTCTGTTTTCTTTATATCCTGTTTTTTGGATTTATTAATTTGTCGATCCTTATTTTCCATTTTGTTTTTTCTATAGTTATCATCCATGTTTAATGATGAAATTATAACATTAGAAGCGTGAATAAGTACCTTTACATTACCGCCTTTAATTTTTTCTCTCTGCACGCCTTCAATACTTAATTTCCCTTTCTCGGTATTGATTTTTTCAACTTTTCCTTCAACACCTTTATACTCACCACGCACAATTTTTACGGTATCGCCTTTTACCACACCAGTACTTCTTTTGTTATACTGTTTTTTCAAATCATCAGAAAGGTTTGAGCATACAGCTAAACTAGTTTTCATTGTTTCTTTATTGAGAGTCATATATATCTCACTATATAATCATTGAAGCCAAATTTGCTATACGAGGCCATTTTTCTGCAGCTTCCGAAGCTACAGGTCCTTTTATATCAGTGCCTTTAATTTCACCCTCTTTTGTTACCAATACCGCGGCATTATCCTCAAAGGAAACTCTTACTCCGTTTAGTCTGCGTATAGCGTATTTTTGTCTAACAATTACTGCACCGAAAATCTGTTTTCTCAATTCAGCTGGTCCTTTTTTAACTGTCACAGTTACAAAGTCACCTACAGCTGCTGCAGGCAACCTTGAATGTCGCCCTTTGATTCTAGTAACCTGAGCAATTTGTAAAACTTTTGCTCCAGTGTTATCAGCACAAACCAAGTTTGCCATAATTGGTAATGCTCTTGTTACATAAGGTCTGAATTCAGCTACTCCACGGGAAGAAACAGCTCTTGATTTAGATGACATCCTTATTCACTTACCTCAACAACTGCAAATGAAATTGTTTTGGATAAAGGCCTGCATTCCGCTATTTTTACTTTATTACCCTCTCGGGCATCGATACAGTCCGATATAAAAGCATGTATTCTAGATTGACTCCTTTCATATCTTTTATATTTACTTACAAACCGAGAATATTCTCGTTCAACAACGACCATATTCTTTGCCTTATGGCTTACTATAGTCCCTGTAACTAATTTTCCCCTCAATGAGAGTGAACCACAAAAAGGACATATTTTGTTTGTACATGTTCGTTTGGGGTTTTTAACTTGAATACCAATATTTTTTGTCATATCAATCACTTAATTTTTGAATATTTTTTCCTCTGGTCTACCTAGCAGCATTCTTCCATTTATAAAGTAATCCCCGTCGGAATGGGAAACTTTAACTAAATTAATCTCTTTTTTGGCAATTTTTTTCAATCCTGAAATATTTTTACCATTTAACAAATATATCATATTTTTAGTTTCATTAACTATAGTTCCAGTTTTGTTATTATTGAATTTATTTGAACTTGACATAATTGTAATTTTTTTTCCAAGAATTGCAAAAAGGTTTAATTCTTTATATTGTAAAGACATTATCTCGTTCCCCTAACTGTTCGTTCATTTAATAATGTTAACACACGGGCAATATCTCTGCGTTTCCATCTTATTACACCGGTCTCTTTTTTTAAAGTCCCTTTGGATCCTTCAGAACGCAATTTTGCTAAATCCACCTTTAAGTCATGTAACTTCTCTCTAAGATCATCATCATTGAATTCTCGTAATGTTTTGACTTTATTCCTGGCCATGTTACTGATTAACCTCTTCTTTGATTGTGACTTTTTCCAAACCGCCTTCTGAATCGGGATTTGGCAAATTTTCTGATTCGGATTTTTCATCATTGTCCTTTGTTGATGTGGGTGTAGTGTCTTCAAACGATAGGTTCTCTTTGAAATTTGTTATTAATTCAAACTCTGGCGGTACAGAACCCTTTATAGCAATTTTTAATTGTATTCCCATTATTCCCATTTTTGTTAGAACATGAGTGATTCCCTCTTTGACTACCCGATCAGCCATATTACCACTTTTTGGAATTATACCTGAAGAATGTTTTTCAAAATGTGCTCTTTCACTTCGGAGCTTACCCGCTATGGTAACCTCCACACCCAAGGCACCTGCATTTTTTATGGTATTAACAGTCCATAGGGCCGCTCTTCTGAATGCGGTACCTCTTTCTATCAATTGGGCAATTCTGTTGCACATTATCTTTGGGTTTAATTCTGGAATTTCTAATTCAATTACTGAGATTTGAGGATTAGTTAAACCGTGTTTAATTTCTAATTTTGAAGTAAGGTCTTTTATTCCACTTCCTTTTCTTCCAATGACAAGCCCTGGTCGAGTAACATACAATGTCAATCTTGTTCCTAAAGGCGATTTTTGTATATCTACTCCACCATATCCAGCATCTTTTAATTCTTCCCTTAAAAACTCATCCAGTTCCATATTTTTAAAATTATTTTTCAAAACATTTTTTATTGCATTCATTTAAGACGTCCTTCCTTCCATTGCAATCATTTCAACATGAACTAATGTATCGTATTTTGGACTAGCTCTTCCCATCGCTCGGGGAGTAAATCTTTTTAGTTTTGTTCCTTTATGAACTGTAACTGCGATAATTTTTAATCTATCCAAATCCATTCCTTTGTATTCGGCGTTAGATTCCAAGTTGTCCAACAATTTTAGAAACTCTCCAGTTGCTTTACGTGGAAAGCGACCAGAACTAAAACCATCTTGAATGTTGGATCGGTGGGCTACCTCGTTGTTATATCGCCTATACGGAACTGCTATTTTTTTTGTCAATACATTTTCTAGAAATTCTCTTGCTTTTTCTATACTTTTTCCTTTAACGGCCAATGCGATTTCGCGAGAGTGTTTATGCGAAATAGATTTATCACGTAATGCAGCTCTGACATGTCGAGATTTCTCATATTTTTCAAAAGAATATGAATAGTTTGGCATATGCATCACTTTAATGGAACGTATAAACTGGAACGTGATGAACCAACACCAGGTGACCCATGCTGAACCCTTTTATTTGTAATTGAATATTCTCCAAGATAATGACCAACCATTTCCGGTCTAATGGTAAATGGTATAAATTCTTTACCATTGTGAACTAGAACACTTAAACCTATCATATCAGGTAGAATTATCATATCCCTCAGGTGAGTTCTTAACGGGCTCGTTAATTTGCCTTCTCGAGAGAGTTTCAATTCTTCCCTAAATTTCCTCTTTTCGTCCGTCATATAGGTTGATAGCCGCCTATCTAATGATCTTCTTTGTCTAGAATTTAGCAGAGGCATTAGAGTTTCGATGGATAATCTTTGTATCTGATCTCCCGAGTACCCTTTATATTTAAATTCCCTTACCAATTAGTTAATACCACCTAAGTCTATAGGGTTTTTGAATTCAAATGTAAAAATAGATTGCAATTTTTACACCAAACCTAAATTAGTTGCTAGGTTTCTAGCACCGTCTGTATTTCTAAATTTCATAATAGCCTTTTTACCTCTAATAGTATTAAATGTATTCACTTCACTTATATCAGATTCATATATTACCTTCATAGACTCAATTATTTGTTTTTTGGTAGCTTTACTGTGAACAATAAAGCTTAATTTGTTTTCTTTCTCAATAATATTAAATGTCTTCTCAGTTACGTACGGTTCTATAAGGATTTTAGAAGCACTTTCAGCATTAATTTTAATTTTTTTGTTATCTATAAATTCACTCATGCTAATCACTTCTCTACAATCATATTTGAAGGTATTTCTATTTCTTTTAATATGTCTAATGCTCTTTGAGAAAAAATCGCCAGTCTAATAGGTTTTGACCCAGGTGCCAAATCCAGCACACTGAGATGTTTGACATATTTTATAGTAATACCTGGGATAGATTCATTTAATTTTATTAGTTTTGAGTCTTTAGCACCTACAATAATGATCGCGCTTTTTCCGATTCTATTAGTTCTCCCTCTTCTTTTAGATTTCCCCGATCGCCTTTTAGTGGTAGATTCCACTCGATTTAAATCACTTTCAACACCTAGAGCTTCTAAAACATCATACAAGTTTTTCGTTTTTTCAATGTTTTCTAATTCGTTATTAACAACCAAGGGAAAAGACTTTATCTCATCGATAATATGGCCTCGTTTTTTAGCCAACTCACCAATAGCAGTGGATGATATAGAAGAACACAATGCAACCTTCTTTTCTTTTTTATTGATTTTCTTAAATGTTACTTTCCATGATTCTGGTGGGTGTGCTAGTCGACCCTTTCTAACACCAGCTACTCCGGCTGCCTGACCAGCACGGGAGAATCCTTCACCTTTTGCCCTGGCCAATCTAGCAATACCCAAACCAGTGTTTCTTGATTCTGCACTTACAATTTCTCCAGCAGCTGGATATCGGCCTTGTCTTTGGTAATGATGAGAATCCAGATTAACATATACTTTTTGAATAACTTCGGGACGATAAGGAAAATTAAATACTGGAGGCAGTTCAATGTCAGATACCTCTTTGCCTTCCAGATCATATAGTTTTGTGTTCATACTATACTATCACTTCCAATATCTTTGGTTCCGCATTTTTGGTGGGTTTGCTTCGAATTGGTTGCCTTAACTTTATTAGTCTCTTTGGAACACCTGGAATAGTTCCCCTGACAATCATATAATCACCTTCAACCAATCCGAAATGTTTGAATCCACCTTTAGGATTAATATTTGTGGTGTCGTTTTTCTCAGAGTTTGACATTAACAATATTCTCTTATTGTATTCGGTTCTTTGATGAAATCCCCTTTGACCTTGCCTCGCAACAGTGTACATAACTACAGCTGGAGAAATAGGCCCTAAAGTTCCAACAGCCCTTAC
>JBNJLU010000132.1:0-5682 GCA_050591185.1 Candidatus Nitrosocosmicus sp. | reverse complement strand
ATCATTTCCATTGGAAGAAAATGCCCCAGTTGTGGGACCATGTGGGGCAAACTTAGTATTATTATTGGGATTGTGAGGGCTATGCTTATGGCAACATGCATTTTCAGTTTCCTTAACTCCTTCTCAGGCTCCAAAAACTCATTTAGGCATTGAGTGGAACAAAAATAATACGTTATTCCGTTTTTATCATGGTGAATGGAATTTTCATTCTCTTCAACAAACATTCCGCAAATCGGGTCTTTTGCCATATCATCTATATGGCTAAACCATATATAACAACCGGGCTTTACAATTGTAAAAAGTTTTATAAACAAAATAAACTGTAAAAAAATTAGCATTTTAGTCAAAGAAAACATTCTGTAAAGCAACACTTACCACCTTTTTTTAGTCGCATTTAAGATTAATCCATTTTGAAATAATATTTGAGGACCACTTAAATAATGAACGTTTTTGTAGATTTGGAACTTTTCTGCACACCTTAACTGTTGTTGAATGAAAAGAATCGCCTTTTCATTACAAAAAGTAAAAGGGTGAAATGATGTATAAGAACTATCAATGAGCGGGGTTTGGGATAGGGTATACCAATCAGACAATGCTTTTTTTGGAGAGGAACCAAGCAGTTTTGCCACACTTTGCTTTAACCATATGAAATCAAGCAATATAAAGAGGGTGTTGGAGATAGGGGCCGGTCACGGTAGGGACACAATGTTTTTTGCCTCAAATGGCCTTGAGGTAGAAACTCTGGACTACTCCAGTAGAGGTATAGAGATAATAGGCAAAAAGGCACATGAAAATAAACTACCGGTAAATTCACAACTCTATGATGTCAAAAAGCCATTACCATTTAAAAATACATGTTTTGATGCCGTGTATTCACACATGCTCCTGAACATGAGGTTTTCACAGGCTGAGCTCCATTCAGTTTTTTCGGAGATTAGGCGTGTATTAAAGCCAAATGGTTTGAACTATTTTTCGGTTAGAAACCATAATGACCAATTCTATGGTGCTGGAGTTGAAGTCGAAGAGGGGATTTATGATGTAAACGGCTTTGAGGTGCGATTCTTTTCAGAAAAGGAAATACTTGATTTGATTGCCAAAGAATGTTTTAAGATGCTTTGGATGAAAGAAGAATATGAAGAGCCTGTAACGCTTTATCTTGTGGCCGCTATAAAACATGAAAATAATTAATGCATATGTCGTTATGCTATTTCTGTTTCAATATAATGGAAAGACATCTAATAAAATTCTGGTATGACTATTGAAATTTTATTAAGCATCATACTAATGTTTTTAAATCTCAAATGTTTCAGTTGTGGATTAAAGGCATAAATGGCCTGCAATTGACTCGGCTCAAGACAATGAAACCTTCCTACAGAATAAAATTAAAATAAATGAATTAGTTTATAAAATCAATTGAACCCGTTTACCTACCTGACTCAAACCCCCTTGGGCCCATAAGATATCTTTTCGCTTTTATAGGCCCGGGCTGTATTATAACCATAAATAAATGACTTTATCTCCTTCAACCGATCAAATCTATAAAAATACTGATCTTTCACCTTACCAAAAATTTATTTATGCTCTGAGCTTCAGAATCAAAAAGACAATACCCTAAAAGACTGCAAATATTTCTTGATCATCTGAAAATCAATGGTTTAACAATTGAAAAAAAATCCAATTTGTTTTATAAACTAATAGAAGAAAGAGGAAGAAATTGGCTAGAACGTGAACTTATAAAATTTTTCACAGTTCAAAATAAAAGAGCAGAAAATAAAGAAATTTCACCAGAGACGATAAAGAACTATCTTAAACCTGTTAAACTCTTTTGTGAAATGAATGGCGTTATAGTTAATTGGAAAATTATATCAAAGGGTATTAAAAGGGGAGATAGGTGCTCTAATGATCGTCCCCCATCAAAAGAAGAGATTCAAAAACTATTGGAGTATCCTGATAGGAGAATAAAACTAATTGTTCTGATTATGGTTTCTTCTGGAATAAGAGTGGGTTCTTGGGGCTATCTTAAATGGGGTGATATCACTCCAATTATAAAAAGTGATTCAATTGTAGCTGCAAAATCAAAGTACTCAATACAAAGACAAACAAATATTATTTTTCCTTTATTACTTATGAAGCATATGAGGCTGTCAAAGAATGGATGGAGTTTCGCCAATCGTTTGGAGAAAAATTTAATTCTGATTCATGGGTAATGCGTAACTTGTGGCAAATTAAAAGCCAACGATATGGCAATTATCTAGGGCTTGCTAAACATCCGATAAAATTTAGTGCTGATGGGATTAGGATGCTAATAAATGATGCATGGAAAATCCAAGGGGTACGAGAAAAGAATGAAAATGGGGAAAGATATGCTTTCAAAAGCCTTCATGGTTTTCGCAAATTTTTCGAAACTGAATGCCAAAAATCTCTTAAATCAATAAATGTCTCAATACTGATGTCTCATGATACAGGAATAGTGCAGCATTATTATGAACCGAAAGAAGAAGATTTGTTAGATGATTATCTTAAAGCTTCTGATTTACTTACCATTAATGAAGAGTATAAACTAAAAACACAGGTTAAAGAGTTAACAAAGAAAAACAACGAGAAAGAATACATGATAAATGTAGCACTAATGGAGAAAGACAAAGAGGTGGAAAATCTCAAAAAACAGGACAAGATAAAGGAAGCTGCATTGATAAAGCTATCTGATCAGGTAATGCTACTAATGAAAGATATACAGGGAATTAAATCCATTCAAAATGTTACACAAGAAAGTGTTGCATAATATTTTATATTAACATAAAATAAAATTCTCTGTTTTTACATTTTTGACATATTGTGTTTCTTGTGTGTCTATGAATGCCTGAATTTACTCTGTCATAAAACAAATAAGGAATGTATAATACAATGGGAACTGGCAAATAGACATATTCGTTTGAGCAATTTATGCAAGTTCCCTCCACTACGACCAAATTGTATTTTTCTCTATTGTTGTATCTTACGTCTTCATATTTTAGGAAACAAAGCATTTATAGAATACAAAAAAATAATCGAAGTATATTTAGAAGGTCTATAGTAGAAACAGAGAATAATCATAATGAAACAGATATTGATTGGAACGCTATAGGAGAGGTTATATCTATATGCAGTGCTTTGTCAGGTGCGATAGTTATAACAAGTAACCTTATAATATTTTTATTGTGGGATGTATGGGAAATTGATTTGTTATCAATATTTATAATCATAATTATTTTCGTATTTTATTCTTTGAGAGAATTTGACAGCCATATTAAAAAAATATTGAGCAAGTAATCCCATCGGACACTTTTTTATTTCCAACAGACTTTTGACAGCTTTAACTTATGGTTGACGAATCGTGAAATTGGCAGAGCCGTATAAAGTATGATATAAAAATACAATAAATGTAAAGCTGGCGCCGCTTTAGGCGGCGCCAAAACATATGTCAAAGTGATGGGGGACAAAGCGTATTTGAAAACTGAAAAATTCCTTATGCCAAATCTGCCCATTAGAAAAGCCTTAGAAAACATAATGCCCATATAGACTCGGACAAAGAATTTTCATTGTCTGATGGTAATGGTTGCGGCAATAGTGAAATCTTAAATTATATTTGGCTCTTTAAAGAGCAAGTTTCAGTTGCTGTTTAAGAATAGGATATTTGCAGCCAACATTTTGGATGCTTAAAGCAGTAAGGGTTGCTCTTAATTGCAACCAATGAGCTAAATCATCTCCAATGGACCATCATGATCGGGCACCGGGAAAGCCTCATTGATGGATGCAATCTCACCCTCTGCTAAACTCCAACCAACACTCTCGCTGTTTTCTCTAACGTGATCGGGATTGGATGTCTTTGGAATCGTGAATATGTTAGGATGGCGACTTGTCGGAAAGTTAAGGGCTACCTGCCTTGGTGTTTTTCCATGGCGCTTTGCAATCTCTTCAAGCAGTCGCCGTTTATTATTACTTTGTAAAGAGGGGGAAAATAAACTGCCATTATGCCCAAAAGGTGAGTATCCGACTACAGCTATTTTCTGGTTTGCACAATAAGGTAGTATGCTTTTCTCTATTCCGCGATAGCCCAAATGATGCAACACTTGGTTGCATGCAATTCGCTCATTGCGCAGTGCTTTTTCAGCCTCCTTTAGTTCCTCCACACCAAAGTTGCTGACTCCAATGTACCTTACTAGGCCTTCTGACACAAGCTCTTCCATTGCCTGCATGGTTTCACTAATCGGATAGGATCCACTTGGCCAGTGAAGCAGGTACAGGTCAAGGTAGTCTGTCTTTAGGCGCTTTAGGCTTTGCTTGCAGGACTTTATCGTACTCTCATAGGATGCGTGGGATGGGAGAACCTTACTAACCAAAAATACATTCTCTCGATTACCTGCTGCAATGGCTTGCCCTATTAATTCCTCTGTTCTCCCATTTCCATACATTTCCGCAGTATCAATGTGGTTCATCCCTAGTTCAATGCCCAACTGCAGAGTTTTGATCGCAATTTGATTGTTGTTGTTGTTGTGGCTGAGATGGCCGCGGTCACTACTCTCAATCAGCCAAGTGCCTTGACCGATGATGGGAACTTCAACATTAGTCCAGCCAAACTTTCGCTTGATCATCAAGTATAACCATTCCTTTCTATTCGTCTATAGCAACCTTTGTTATATGTGTAAAGATAAGAAATGATGTGACCTTATAGTATGGGTATTCTAAACAATCTATTAAAATAGATAATAAACCAAGTTTGCAACCTTAACCATCTACGAAGTATTAAACATTAGAAGTACAAATGACATTAATTGCAAATCCTATTATTTATAATAAGGGAAAACGTGATAAAAGAAATTATTTATCTTTACAATTATATATATCTGAAAAAAATGGAATGTCATTGAAAGTCAAAAATACACAAAAAGCATTAACTATATCGATTTTAATCATATTGTTTGCTACTTTCTTTCTTTACTTCACAGACCGTCATAATGTACATGCCCAATCTTTGTCTTTAACAAATGCTCTCACATACTCCAACCCCGTTTACAACATAAGTATCCAGTATCCATCAAATTGGGAAAAAAATGAAACTAATATTTCTCCCACCGACAGATTGAAATATATTGTAACTTTTTCTTCCCCAATTGAGAGTCCTTCAGATCCTATTGCTGAAAGTCTTTATGTAATAAGAGATGAAGGAATCTACTATAATGCAGACCTAAATGAATATTTGGCTGAGACGATTGATACATATGAATCCGATCCCAATTATAACGACTTTGAATTACTGCAGTCTGATACTACATCCACTTTATTGGGTAAACCGGCATATTCGTTAACTTTCACATATACTATAGAAGCGGAAAATGAGGACGAAGAAGATATACCTATGAAGGTATATGAGACTGGGTCTCTTGTTAACGATACTGCATATTATATTTCTTTTGAAGCAGAAGAAAGTGCTTTTGAAGGATATTTTCAAACAGCGCGAGCAATGATTGATACTTTCACAATATCTGAGTCTCCTAGCACTGATGGAACAACACCAGCCAATGGCACTGACGGAACAATACCAGCCAATGGCACTGACGGAACAACACCAGCCAATGGCACTGACGGAACAACACCAGCCAATGGCACTGACGGAACAACACCAGCCCATGGCACTGACGGAAC
>JBNJLU010000131.1:0-5750 GCA_050591185.1 Candidatus Nitrosocosmicus sp. | reverse complement strand
TGTATCCCAGTTTTCTGGTATCAAATATTGCGCTTATCTGCCTAATTATGCCTATATTTTTTAATTTTTGTATTCTTTGAATGATTTCTTCTTCCGTTATGTGATATTTATCTACTAATTCTAAAAAAGGTCGGTCAACTAATGGAAATGTCCATTGAATGTCATTTAGTATTTGTTTATCTATATTATCTAATTCATGAATTAGCATAAATAATTATTTTAATTGCTTTTGATTAATTAATAAAAATGTATCTTTAGTTTTTTATGTTTATATATTAATATTGTAAATATTTTTTTCTGAAATTTGATACAGACATACAAGTTTAAAAGAGGTTGTATTTTTAATAAAACTAGGGGGGCTATCGTCTAGCTTGGTAGGATACCATCCACTATTTGTGGGTATAAGCCCGGGGCGCTGGCGGTCGAGGGTTCGAGTCCCTCTGGCCCCATCTATTATACGAGTTGAAATACTTCAATAATTATATGATAAACCAATGGGAGCTGATGATTAATACCTGCTAAATTAAGCACACTGTTAGAAAATCTAAAAAATTTCACAAATAAGGAAAACGCGGAATTAATTTACAAATTCTATTAGTTTATGAAATTTAATTCATCCAGTGAGAACCATATTATCAATAACGTTAATCTGTCCTAAACTTGAAGGTTTTTTCAACCTAACATGGCTTTAAAAGAAAACCGGTTAAGGCCTTCCAATTCATCTTTCACCTTTTCTACTGTTTTCAGACCCTCTGCATACCACATTTTCTACTGAAATAACATTTGTGCATTTCTAGTTACTATGTTACTACTGCCTGTGCCGCGCCAAACTTCTGTTGTACCTTCACCTCCAGCATTTATCTCAATAGCTAATGTACCGTCCTCATTCTTATATCCCAATAGATGTGGTTGGCCGTCGAGGGGAAGGGTTTGATAGTCGTCCAGCCACACTCCAAGAATAAGAATTTTGAAAACTTTGTGATATTATAACAATATGTATATAAGTATTGTACATAACAAAGTAATTTCAACATTTTTATTCTTTTTTTATTAAAGTGATATAAAACTATATATAATCAAGTAAAAATTGTAGAGTATAATCTTTATTAAATGGCCTCATAATTATTTCTTGTAATGTGGATATTCAATATTCTAATATGATATTCTATATCTTAATGCTAACCCCGTAAAACAAATGGTATTGTTTGCTATTGTTTTTTTATGCTTTGTTGCCTAATTCAATTTTCCGTTCACACTTGACTTTTTCAGTTAAACTAGGTGTTGGTGGATGACGGATTCCGAATTAGGATGTTAAAAAAGAATCATCAAAAAACGATTTTCAGAATTAGGCAACAAAGCATTTTTTTAGACTAATTCTTGGTTAACAATGGTAAGAGGAACTTGTCCACGCGAGACTCTCTCTATGTTTATTGATATTATTTTTGTTATCGACTCAATTGCTTCTGCAGTCCATCCAGCAATATGTGGAGTTAGAATAAAATTATCCAGTTTTAATATATTGTCATTGGGGTCGGCAGTTTCATGCCAGTATACATCAAATGCAGCCCCTGCTATCTCTTTATTGGTCAAGGCCAAATAAAGCGCTTTTTCGTTTACTATATGGGCCCTTGCTACGTTTATCAAATATGCTGAGGTCTTCATCAATTTCAATTCTTTTGGGCTAATCATGTCCTGTGTTTCGTTATTCAGAGGGGTGTGGATAGAAACTATGTCTGCTTTGGCTAATATTTCTTGAAGTTTATCTGTACCATTTATGCTATCAACAAAGTATTTTTTGTTACTCCCTTCTGTTTTTGTAAAAGGGTTCTTTGTTATTGCATCTACTCGCATGCCAAATGCTTTTGCTCTCTTTGCCACTTCTATTCCTGTGACACCTAAACCAATAATTGCTAGAGTTTTTCCCTGCAACTCTACAGTGGGATTATAATTTATATTTGCAGTTGATATGCTTGAAAGGCTACTACCGTCTTTATGTGTTATACTTTTGATATTTTTAGCTAGATGTAGAATGAGAAATAATGCGTGTTCAGCCACCGAAATTGCATTGGCCATAGGAACATTTGCAACATATATTCCTCTTGTTGTGCATTCCTTTACATCAATACTATCTACCCCAATTCCGGATTGCTGTACTAATTTTAATTCTGGACATAAATCTAAAATTGATTTATTTATATTATTAAAACCATTTACAATGATATTGGCATCAACAATCTGTGGTTCAAGTGGTTTTTTATAATCCACAAATTCTATGCCAAATCCTATTCTTTTCATCTGTTTATCTAAAAAGTCCATGAATACATTATTTTGTAGCAATCCTTTTATTTTCAATATATAAGATATTACTTTCTTAGGTTTTGTTTATCTGTTATGCAATTATTATGATGACATGATGTAATACATCTTTAAGTAACTAAAGTAACAATATAATATCTTATATCTTTCTATTGGATTGAAAATATTACTGTCCAAAAGGGATATATTTATTCTATTTGAGTGATTAATAGTAATCAAAAATATTAAAATTATCTTCTATTTATTATATATATTTATGTTTATTGATATAATTTTCCATAAACTTTAAACAATTAATTATATTTATTTGTTATTTAGAAAAAATATTTTTTGGTTTAATAAAAACCAGTTTATGCTGTGATATTAGGATATCCCAGTTAACAAATATTACTAATAATGTCATAGCAATACCTGCTATATCGAATAAAATTGTAAAAGTAATGTCATTTTTAAATAGTTCACTAAAGGATTTGTATAAATACTTGGATAAATTAATCATCATAAAATATACGATAAATCGGCCGATCCAAAATCCTATGATTATGCCAATCGACCTGGCTTTCATGATGCCATAGGATATGAATAACATGTTACTTGGAAGAGGAGTTAAAGCAAAAATCATAGTTCCCAAAAAATAACCGTATTTGGTTTTTTCTAAATATTTTTTTAATCTATCTAAACTACCTTTTCGAGTTTCATTGATAAATTTTCTTCCAAATGAACTAAATTGAAATAAAACCAGTCGTCCACCGATAGCCGCAGAAGCCCCTAGTATGGACAGAAAAATAGGATCTAGGGACGGATTTATCATATAAGCAGTTACTACTACCATCCATGTAGGGGGAGTAAGAATCGGGATAACACTTAGTAAAAATATTATTAATGCACTGAATAAATAAGAATATTCGGGAAATGAAATGAAATAATTCGATATATCCAAACCTATATGTTAAAAAAATAATAAAGGCATATTTAATCATTGGAATTTAATATAAATTTGTTTAATTCGTATTTAGAAATTCCCAATTAATAGGATCAATAAAAACATTGTATAGCCAACAAAGGGAAAATTAGATATATATCATAGTTTCCTTCTAGAGGTCAGTCAATTTATTTAATCTATTTAATCCTGATATAATGCAGGAAAAGGGAGTTTATTTTATTTATCGGGTATACCTACATTCATTATAAGCAATGAATCAATAATTCTATTTTTCTCTGTCAAAAAACAATAAATTTGAAAGTTGCTAAATTGATATGTCCTTCTGGCCAATAGTTTTTGTTGGAATGACTTTAATGAGCAATTCCCCTTCAACAGCATTTCTTTTTCCGTATTCATCAGACAAGTTTTTCCCATATACCTTTCCGCGATTTTTGTAGTCCATGTCAATAGATCAGATGGTTTAGAAATTGCTTCTGCGATTCCGTAAACAATAACGAAAGAAAAAGGGGGCACCTGATCATCAACACAAAAACTAATTCTTGGATCATGTATCAGGTTTTTTCCTTTTACTGATTTAGAATATGTCGTAAAAGTTATGTGGTTATTCTCATCCAAGATGTACCATATTGGAGTTACATGTGATGAGCCATCCTTGTTTATTGTGCTTACCTTGCCTGTGTACGTTCCTTCCATGAGAAATTCCAAAATCTCTGTGTGATTCATTTTTTTCATTGTTTAAATCAGCATAGTAATGCTTTATTAGCTTTAGGTGCAGTTGAAAACCAATATAATTACATTATTGTTTTTTATTGATTTAATTTGGTTGCTGCAAGAATGATCAAAACTTTATTATTAATGTAACATCCAATTGGATAAGTAGAATCTCTTATGCCACTTCTTTTGAATAGTTGATATATGGATATTTGGAAAACTTGAGCAATATGTAATTTAAATATTTAAATGATGTTTGAGGCTCTGTTCACTTAAGAAATAGATTTTCTGAATTGCGGCCTCGAGCAATGATATTTTGAAACGAAAACAAATTAATTTTGTGAGTTTAAGGTTGATTTGGTTTGAAAATGAATCTGTACATCCCATAAACCATCAGATCGTTAGGAAATGCTCTTTTAGAATCCTTAAGTGAACAGAGCCATGTTTGAATTAAAATACTTTTTATAACTATTAGGTAAACCATTTGTGTTGGGTAAAGTTTCTAGAATATTAGTAGGGGTGGATGGATCAGAATCTTCCTTTCATGCTGCAAATTATGCCACAGATTTATCCGTAAAATTCAATTCCGAATTAATTCTTTTATCGATTGTTCCTTCCAAGATCCATCATGGTGATTCTTCAGGAGTTTTTGGTATGGTCTCACACTCTTACCTGGATAATTATAAAAAGGAGGCAGAAAGATGGTTCAATGACATTATCAAATACCTTAAGCAAAATGAAGGAGAACCATCTGAGGCTGATAAAAAAATAAAAACAGATGTAATAACTACACCATTTTCAATTGCTGCATCACTTTTGAATTATGCCGAAGAAAGAGACGTCGATCTGATAGTTATTGGTACAAGAGGGAACTCGGGGCTTAAAAAAATGTTACTTGGGAGTGTAGCTTCGGACATAGTTGTATATTCATATTGCCCGGTGCTAGTAATTAAATAAGACATGGTAAGTGTCCTATAGCCAGAACAAATTATTAGTATTAATTGTTTATACTTAAAGAGATCAAAAGATATAAAATACTTTTAACAAAACTATAGTGCATTATTTGAGCTCTTTATCAAATATCAACAACCAATAATAGCCCTAATAAAATATTGAAATAACTTTACTAATGCATGTTAAGATTTTTCTCGATATTGACAAATGCTTTTAGGATTGCATAACACACTAACTGCGCAAAATTTTTTAAAAGAAAATAACCAACAAGTTTTAAGGGCCATGACAAATACTTATCACAGTGTTTACATCATACGTTTAAAATTCGTTAATTATAATACCTGACAATTATGCTAAAATCCATTTTAATGTGATGGCTAATTTATAATCAATCCATGTGACAATTTTTCGATGCATATTCTGGATTTTATTTTTCTTTATACGGTTTAGTAATAGTTATCTGATCCGACCCACCAATTAGTTATGCTATAATTATTCAAATATTATATAATATTATCAAAAAATACAATAAATTAATGTAAAATTTCAAAATGGCATGTAAAAATACCAATAAATTATAATGCGATGAAAATGTATAAGTATTAGGTCAATCTAATAGTATTATGCATATGTTCGATACTAGTATAGTGGAACAGATGGAAATGAAAATGGTTCGTCCCTCTCAATTTTCTATTAGAGACAAATTCACCGATCAACAGGAATTTGAGTCCCTTACTACAAGTATCAAAGAACATGGATTACTCCAACCAATACTTATTAGACCTTATCAGAATAGCTTTGAGATAGTCGCAGGCCACCGAAGGTT
>JBNJLU010000130.1:0-5790 GCA_050591185.1 Candidatus Nitrosocosmicus sp. | reverse complement strand
TTTAACTAATAAAAAATTGTGATAGGACTAGGAGGTAGGAATAATACGCATAACAAGAACAGAATATCTATGGATATTGTTATTGACAAACTGACTATAGATTATGCAACTAAATTAGGTACTTTAACAGCTGTTGAAAACATCTCTTTTGAAGTTTTAGAAGGCATTTCAGTTGGAATAGTAGGTGAGTCGGGCTCGGGCAAAAGCACCCTGGGTCTCGCATTGATTAAATCACTACCATATAACGGAACTGTTCGATCGGGCAACGTGAAACTTAAAGATAAAGACATTTTTAAAATGCAAGAAAAAGAGTTTGAT
This sequence comes from Candidatus Nitrosocosmicus sp., assembly GCA_050591185.1. GTDB lineage: Archaea > Thermoproteota > Nitrososphaeria > Nitrososphaerales > Nitrososphaeraceae > Nitrosocosmicus. Next base: position 5,472 of record JBNJLU010000130.1, on the reverse strand, counting down.
GAAGTTTACAGGTGGAAGGAAATTGCCATGATTTTCCAAGGTTCAATGAACACCTTAGATCCAGTTTTTTCGATTGAAAACCAAATGAAAGAAATTTTAAAGGCCCATAAAATAAAGGATGGCGGAACATATGATTCCACAATAAAAAAAGCGTTAGCTGCGGTAGGGCTTGATCCAGAAAAAATAGCTAAAAGATATCCACATGAATTAAGTGGAGGAATGAAACAGAGAGTTGTAATTGCAAATTCCCTATTGCTAGAACCATCGATATTGATAGCAGATGAGCCCACAACTGCTTTGGATGTTATTTCACAATCCCAGATAATAGCACTTCTTAAAAAAATGAAAGATACAAAAAAAATGGGAATCATTATAATAACTCATGATTTATCCCTAATTCCAAGTTTAGTCGACAAGGTTATGATAATGTATGCAGGTCAAGCTGTTGAAATATCCGATATAAAAACAATACTAAATTCGCCTTTGCATCCTTATACCCAAGCTCTAATAAAGTCAATTCCGCGAATAAATTCAGTCAAAAAACCAATCCAGTTCATTTTAGGAAACACACCTAATCTTCTAAATATAAAACAAGGATGCAGATTTAGAGGTAGGTGTCCTCAGGCTTTTGGTATGTGCGAAAAAGATCCCCCAGATATAGACATAGGAGGCAATCTAGTGAAATGTTGGCTTTATGAAAACAAAATAAAACTATAAAAAACCAAGCAGATTTCAGATATATGACAACATAGTGTATTTTAACCAAACTATACATATTAGATTTATATCTTAACCTAAAGAAATAGATAACAGTATGCAAGCTCTTTTGGACGTTTATAAAATAAAACAAGATTTCCCAATCCTAAAAAGAAAGTTAAAAAATGGAAAAAAGTTGATTTACCTGGACAATGCTGCTACCACTCAAAAACCCAAACAAGTTATAGATACGATTTGTAAATATTATTCCGAATACAATTCAAATATCCATCGGGCAGTTTATCAAATAGCAGAAGAAGCTACCGAAGAATATGAGAAAACCAGAGCAAATATTCAACGATTTATTAATGCCAGGTATCCCGAAGAAATTATTTTTACAAGAAACACTACAGAATCTATAAATTTAATTGCATACACATGGGGGAAAAAAAACATCAGAAAGGGAAATAAAATCATTTTGACCGAGTATGAGCACCATAGTAACATTGTCCCATGGCAAATGCTGTCTAATGAGAAAGGAGCAAAAATAAACTACACGGATACTGATGAAAACGGATATTTGAATTTAGAATCGTTTTCAAGGTTTTTGGAAGACGAGGAGGAAACCAAACTTGTCTCTCTAAGTCACATGTCAAATGTATTAGGAACAGTTTATCCAGCTAAGGAGATTATAAAAATGGCCCATGAAAAAAAAGTGCCAGTTGTAATCGACGGTGCTCAATCTGTGCCACATTTACAAACAGATGTCCAAGACCTAGATTGTGATTTTTTAGCTTTTTCTGCTCATAAAATGTTAGGCCCAACAGGGGTTGGAATACTCTATGTAAAAAAAGAGATACTTGAACACATGCCTCCTTTTATTACAGGAGGGGATATGATAAAAGAAGTACATAAAGAGAATACAGTCTTTAATGAATTACCATACAAATTTGAAGGAGGTACGCCAAACATTGCAGATGTGATAGGATTCAATGCTGCAATAGAGTATTTAAAGAGAATAGGGATGGAAAATGTAAGAGACCATGAAATAGAGCTAATAAAATATCTTTACAACAGCATTAAGGATATCAAAGGCATCAAAATCTATGGGCCTGAACGAGTCATAGATAGAGGGGGACTTGTGACATTTAACATTGAAGGAATTCACCCTCATGACTGTGCCACAATTCTAAATGATTTTGGAATAGCAATAAGGTCTGGACATCATTGTGCCCAGGTACTAATGGAAAAATTAGACATCATTGCTTCTTCTAGAGCCAGCATTTATATTTACAATACAAAGGAAGAAATCGATATATTTGTAGATGCTTTAAATCATGTAAGGAGAATATTCAAGGTATGAGCGAGGACATTTATAGAGAAATGATATTGGACCATTATCGAAATCCAAGGAACAAAGGAAAAATAGAAGAACCAGATGTAAGGATACATGATAGCAACCCATTATGTGGTGATGAAATCTCTATTGATCTAAAAATAGAAGGTGACATTATAAAGGATGTTAAATTTGATGGAAGAGGATGCGCCATAAGTCAAGCCAGCGCTTCAATGCTTACTGAGATGGTATCAAATAAGCCTTTGACAACAATTAAAGATATTACAAAAAACGATATTCTTGAAAATATTGGTTTAACTAATTTAGGCCCTGCGAGAATAAAGTGTGCACTATTATCTTTAAAAGTATTAAAACTCGGAATGATAAAATTCTATACGGATAAAGATCCAAATTCTGCTGAAAAGTTAAAAGAAGAATCAAAAGTTCTTTAACAAATTCAAGTTTAGTCTATAGAGTATGACCATAGAATAAGAAGTTCATAAAATAGAGTATGAATAAACCAAGCAATAGTATTGATATCAAACACAACCCTTTTTGGGAGATAAAGAAATTACATATTTTAGTATTTTTATTCTGTTTTCTTATAATAACAGTAATAACCATCACAGGCTTAACAAAAGGACTAGATAACGCGATTTCAGATTTTTTTAGAAAAATTTTCAGAAATGAGCAAAGTGACATATCAATTATAATTATAACAACATTATCAGATACAATAAATCTAATAATTATAGGATTTATTTTAACGGCAATCAAGAAAACAAGACAATTTGGAATGATATTATTGATTTCCATAGTTACAATTACAATTGTAGTAACATATGCCAAACCCTTTTTTGCAGTGGAGCAGTCACCATATGTTTTTGACCCAATTGTTACCCTTCCAGATAAATTTACCCTCGAGAAGGATAGCTTTATGCCTTTTGCCCAAAACTATTCATACCCGTCTAATCATTTAGCATCCACTACGGCCTTTAGTTTTATTATTGGGGGATTAATTTATAAAAGATACCCTTACTTTGCAAAAGGGTTTATGGTATTTTTTCCCGCAGCGATAGGAATAACAAAATTATATCTCTTGCAACAATATTTTACCGATTTATTAGGTGGTTATTTTTTGGGTTTAATACTATCAATTTTAATTATCAAAATATTAAAGGCAGAACCCAAAGTCAAAGGCGAATATTAAAAGTGGTGGTAAAAGGAAAAATGCTATCCAGAGAAAATAATACGGCACATCAAAAACATTATAAAAAAACAATTAACAAAATAAAATAATTAAAGTTAAGATATAGCTGCATATATCAATGGATCAATTAATAGCCAACCAAAATGATTTTCATCATGAATGTATCTAAGTTCACGAACGCGTGGCTTTAATTTATATTTCCTTATTCCAATTAAAAAGTCATGTTGGATTTGTAACCCCAATTTTTTTGTTAAATTGTTAATATTCTGTGAGTCCTTTGAGCGAGGCAACAAAATTCTAAAACTAAAACTATGATCCGTATAAGATTTTGAATAAACTTCTAACATATCATCAATTAAATCAGGAATGCCTTCAAAGCCAAGTATTTCCACCGACTTTAATGCTTTAAACGATCTAATACACTGAACATTTATCAAATAGATCAAAAAATAATATATGGTATCAATTAATATAGATTATTACTATTTTTACCAGCAGTATCCAATAATTTTTTTGTAGTTATTCTTGTAATTTATATATATACACACACAATAACCACCATCACAATCAAAGTATAAATAAAATAAATCTAAAAATTTTAGGTAGATATTTAGAATTGACTACTAATTCTACTGCTTAGGTTGAGAATTGGACTTATTCTTTTTTCGCAGCCTCATTTTTGGTGTTAAATCTGGTTTTTAATTTATTTAGACTAGTAGACAATTCCTTTATTTTAGTTTCAATTTTTTTTATCTCACTCATTGCTGAAATATCTTTTTTGTTTTCCGTTTTTTCTGGTTTTTTTGAACTCATGATAAGTATTAATTAATAAATATTAAATAGAATATGTTTCTTCCTACCAGGAAATAGTATCATTTTAAACCACATTAGAACAATTATGGTTTAATTAAATTCTAATAATAGACATACTATTGTAATTAGAATTATGTATCATTCTATTCCATATAATAGTCATGTCGAAAATTAAATACGGCGAATATACAAAACAAAGGATACATTTAGAAATAAATGAAGAATTTAATTTACAATTGTTTTACAACACAAAATCAAAACAACCTTTTATTATTCAATCAGATTATAGAGCATCACAGTATTCCATTGCAATAGAGTGTACAATAAAAAAAACGATTATCCATCATTATTGAGATCAAAACTTAAATATTTTATTTTTTGTGTGTTAGTATATGTCAAACTCCAGCAATGACAAGAATTTAACTGACAACCCATATCAAATGGCGCTAAAACAATTAGAAGAAACTGCAAAATTAATAGGTCTAGATCCCGGCATACACAAGATCCTATCAAAACCAAAGAGAGTTTTGACGGTTTCTTTACCAGTAAAAATGGATAATGGGGATATAGAAGTATTTACAGGATTTAGATCCCAACACAATAATGCAAGAGGACCATACAAAGGAGGTATAAGATATCACCCCCAAGTCTCGATTGAGGAAGTAATGGCTCTCTCCATGTGGATGACATGGAAAAGTGCAATTGTAGATATTCCCCTTGGCGGAGGAAAAGGAGGCATAATATGCGATCCCAAAGTTATGTCCAAATTGGAACGCGAAAGACTGACCCGAAGATACGCATATGCAATTTCAGACATTATTGGTCCTTATACCGATATTCCAGCTCCTGATGTATATACAGGAGGTGAGGAAATGGCGTGGATTATGGACACATATTCAACACTGAAAGGAAACTATATACAACCAGAAGTCATTACGGGAAAACCGATATCGATAGGAGGATCATTAGGCAGAACTGAAGCAACAGGAAGAGGAGTTGGATTCACAGTCAGAGAAGCAGCTAAAAAGATAAACATACAAATGAATGACGCAACAGTAGTGGTCCAAGGGTTTGGTAATGCGGGCCAATTTGCGGCTCAATTAGTACAAGACCAAGGTGCCAAAATAATTGCAGTATCGGACACACAGGGCGCCATACTAAATAAAAACGGCTTTCATATAAATGAATTAATCAAATATAAAAATGAAAACAATACGGTAAAAGGCTTTCCGGGTGCAACTGAGATATCCAATGAGGAACTTTTGACCACAGAATGTACTGTTTTGATCCCAGCAGCCCTGGAAAACCAAATTACAAAGAATAATGCCTCAAAAATCAATACAAAAATAGTTGCAGAGGCTGCGAATGGTCCTACTACACCGGTAGCAGACGAGATTCTTTATCAAAATAATATTCT
>JBNJLU010000129.1:0-5805 GCA_050591185.1 Candidatus Nitrosocosmicus sp. | reverse complement strand
ATCGGGAGTGACGTTGTTGAAAACCGTGGGGCTGTAAAAATATCCTTTTACGCTGCCGTTGACTTTAACGTCCGTTTTGTGGCCTCCTGTAAGCAGCTGCGCCCCTTCTTTTATTGCTCTTTTGACCATTCCATCAATACCCTCAACCGCATTGGAGTTTACTAATGGGCCCAAATCGGTATCGTCGGATAAGGGATCCCCAACTTTGAGTTTTTCAGTCTTTTCTACAAATTTTTCTGTAAACTCTTTTGCAATTTTTTTGACCACAATAAAGCGCTTTGAGGCAATACAACTCTGCCCGCAGTTGATGAACCTTCCCTTTACTGCTCCAGAACTCGCTTTGTCGATATCGGCATCTTCACAGACTATGAATGGATCGCTGCCTCCCAATTCCAAAACTATTTTCTTTAGCTGTGATGCCGCTCTTTGCCCAACCTTGGCGCCAACGGGAACGCTCCCTGTAAAAGTTACAGCACTGATATCGTCTGAATCTATCAGGTATTCAGCTTCTTTTGATGATGCGATAATGGTTTGAAATACGCTGTCTGGCATTCCTACCTTGTTGAATATTTTTTCTATTTGGATTCCACAGCCCATCGTAACACTAGCTGGTTTTAGGATGATTGTATTTCCTGCCATCAGACATGGTGCGGCAAATCTTAACGCCTGCCAATAGGGAAAGTTCCAGGGCATTAGGCTAGCTATCACCCCAAGAGGCTCAAAACTAACAACACTTTTTCTTGCTTCTGTGTTTATAATTTCATCAGTTAGAAATATTTCCCCATTATCTGCAAAATACTCTATTGCCCAAGCGCATTTATCTACCTCACTTCTTGCCTCCTTGATAGCTTTTCCCATCTCAATGGAGGCGATTTTGGCCAGATTCTCTCTGTCTTTTCTGAACTCATTGGCAAATGCATATAGAAAGTTTTCTCTCTTATTGTGGTCTTTTTTCCACTCTCCAAACGCATCTTTTGCTTTCTTTGTCTTGGTGGTTATTTCGTCTTTTGATATGGTGTCATATTCTTCAATGACTTCTTCTGTTGAAGGGTTAATTGTTTTTATTATCAAGGATTTATGATCTCTCTACCATCAATAATTTAACTTCTTTTAATAAAGTGATATCCGCGTGTTTGGATCAAACTAGCTTTTGGCAGAAACAATTATCTTCACCATTTGACCATACTGAAATACTAAAATGCTGTTTGCACATTTCATCTGTATTCTTCTTATCGCTGTATTGTTTGTATCTTAACAATTATTTTATACCTGATACTAAAAACAGTGTTGACAATAAACATTGCGTATTCTCCATGTAGATGATGCAGCTGCAGTATCATGCATATTAGCAAAATACCAACAGCAGATACAAGGGCACAACTCAAAAGTTATCAAGTATGACATTTATGATAAATTTGGGTTTTACAGATTCTATAGGGATTACGTGACAATCGCTACATCAGAGGACCAGTTCCTAGAAAACATTGTTGAGGAATCAAAATCTGCGGATATAATCCATATCCACACCAGATCCGATGTGTTTTTAAAACTTCGCAATAAGCTTGGAAAATCAAAAAAAATGGTTTTACATTATCATGGCACTGACATACGGGGCCTAAAAAAACAAAAACTCCCTCACCGATCAAGACTATCCGATATTGCCATTAGTTTAATTCTGAAATACAGAAAAATACGAAATACTTTGCTGCTAAAAAAAAGAATACACTACAAAGCACAAAATCTATCTGATGCGGTTATTGTGTCCACATCCGATCTTCTGAAATACATCTCTACAAAGAATGCCGTTAGGAAACTGTATCTTCCAAACCCGATTGATTTGGATGTTTTCAAGCCCGGTGCAATACAGTCTTCCACAAGCAATGGTGGCCTAAAGAGGGGTGCTGTGACCATGGACAATGAGGTAACTGACATACCCTGGGCACTGGAATACTTGAAAAAAAATAACATTAATCTTGACATAACGGTGCATGATAGGATAATGCATCCTTTGATGTATCAGGATCTCCCAAACTTTTTAAAACAATACAAGACATATGTGGATATCAGATATGTTAATAAAAAGATCATACCTGCATTAAGCAAAACTGCACTAGAGTCTTTGGCTTGTGGACTTGATGTGCTGGATTATCAATTAAAATTTAGAAACAGATTGCCTGAGGAGCATTATCCATCAAGTGTGATTTCCCGTCTCTCCAAGGTGTATGATGAACTCAAAATTTAACTTTACCTTTTTATGTTATTATTGTACCCATTAAGAAAGACTGTTTGCCTGTTTTATTATCTGACTGTCTCTGATCTGCTGTTGTGTGTGTATGTGTGATCTTTTTTAAGAATTTGTTTATATTATATATGCCTTATTGTGTTTATTAGTTGAGAATCCTGCATTTATCACATGACGCTTTGCCTGATTGGAGAGTTGAAAAATCTGCAATAACTTCATCAAATCTTGGTTATGATGTCATGTTTGCAGGGGCAACAAGGGATAAATCCGATTACAATAGAAAAACCTTTTCTAAAGTATATGAGGTTAACTGGACTGCAAAAGCCAGATATGGAATTCCATTTTATTGGGATTCTGTCAAAAAGCAAATTACCAAGGTAATAAATGAAGCAAAACCTGACCTAGTGCATGCGCATAATATATTCTCAGCCAGGATGGTTTCTGAGTTAAAACTGCCATTTGTGTACGATGATCATGAGTATTGGTCTAAGCACTCGCAATTTCTAACAGAGATGGAGAAACTGGCTCAATCCACAAAACACAATATGAACAAGTTTAATTTTTTTCTAGTCAATGCAATTAAAAAAACAAGAAGAAATGTCTTAAATCGACATGCGATTAATCTGTGGACTAGGTGGGAAAAAGAATTGGTGTCATCAACACCTACAATCACGGTGTCTAATGAGATAGCTAGCGATTTTCGAGTGATTGGCAATAATGCCGATAGTGTGTTTGTTGTTCCAAACTTTCCGATGAAATCTGAAATTGAGAATTTTGATAAACCGTCATTTCGTGGCAAATTGTCTTCTGTTTATGCGGGGTCAGATGGCCACAATAAGCAACAGTTCCCAAACCGAAATATCGATGGCCTTTATGACATGTTCATTAATCAAGATATAGGGGACCTAACAATCATAGGGTGGAGCGATAAATCCTCCAACAAGATACGGTATACAGGTTACCTTGACAGGCAAGATATGTATAAAGAAATGGCCAACCATTCGATAGGGCTTATCCCATTTAAAAAGCACTGGTCACACTACTACACAAATCCTAACAAAGCATATGAGTATGCTCATGCGGGACTTTTTGTGATGAGTGTCTCATCATTAAAACCCGTGAGGGAAATTCTAAAAGAGCACTGTGTGACATTTGAAGACTCCATGGATATGGCATCGAAGTTAATGTACTTCAAGGATAACCTGGATGAATTGCATAACAGAAGATTGAAATTATTTGACTATGCTAATGACAATTTGATTTGGGAAAAAAATGAAAAAAATATTCTTGATGCATACAAAATGTGCTGACTGGACTGCATAAATGATAGTCGCTAGCCTGAAATGGGTGTTTTGTGATGGGGTATGTAATGCTGTGCACCATTATATTTGATAAACGGCAGGAAAATCATGGCATTTGAAAAAACAGTATTTTAATAATTGCAAAACAAATGATTATTTACAATATGGTAGGACGTTTGTTTTGAAGTTTTAATGTGGTTTTTTATGGTGGTATTTTTATACAAAAATTATTATTCTTGCTTAACTGAAGGTAATAAAGCATGTCTTACAATCCCGGAGAATACTGGACGGAACGAGGGAAGGTATACAAACAGAACTTTAAATATGACAAGAATTTCAAATTACAAGAAGAGATACTTACTGATTACTTGAAGAAGTGTTCTTTTTCGACCGTACTTGAGGTTGGGTGTGGATTTGGACGGGTGACGCGGTTGCTTCTCTCTACATTTCCACACATCAAAGAGTATTTTGCATTTGACCTTTCGCCTCACCAAATAGAAAATGCCAAATTAAATATCCAGGATGTAAACGGGGCGAAGGAAAAAATAGAGTTTATGGTGTCTGATATACAATCTTTTCAATCCGATAAGAAGTATGACCTGGTGATAGCATCTGAGGTGTTTATGCATGTACTTCCGTCTGAAATAAATGAAGTTATTCGGAAACTAGTTAATTATTCTAACGAGCATATGTGCAACATTGATTGGTATGAAGAAAAACCTCCAAGAAAGGCAGAATCGTTTAACTTCATTCATCATTATGAAAAAATATATCAAGAAATACCATTAGTTAGAGGGGTTCATCGCATTCCGATAGTTAAGAAGGGGTTATTGTCAAAAGTCGATACAAAACAATCAATATTTCATGCGATATTAAACAAGTGACATGTTATTGCATTATGCTGATTTGTGAGTTGAGGTTTTGGTACAAAAGATTTTGTTTTGTAGTGCAAAAACGTTTTACCTGTAACACAAAAACTATGATTTGTAACACTCATTGACCGTTTTAATAATGGGTTCTATTGAATGGTGTTTTTTGATATACTTTTGCCCTTCAATGGCCAGTCTGTTTTTCTCATCATTATCTGCAACCAAACTTTCTAAATCCTGCATAAATGTTTCTTTTGTGGTTCTATATACCGGTGGCTTGTATGTTTCATACAAGTAATCCGATACATAAGTAATCACTGGTTTGCCAAGTGCCATGCCTTCAAGCTCAAACCTTCCAAACCAACCAACATTTGGTAATATTTTTCCAACTATGATATCCGAAGAATGCATAACATGCAAGGCTTGGGCATGGGGAAGATTTATGATCTCAACATTTTCACATTTGTTCTCTTTTTGTAATTTGTTCAATGTACTGGTATAGTAATCGAAATCAGATGAGGGGCTATTTTTATAAAATGGGTAGTGCGCAATTCTCACTTTGTTGTTGTTGATGTTGTTGTTTTTTTGTGCTACCTTTGATTCTCCTTTTGCAACAACAATTTTTTCTATCAGGGATGTGTCTATTGGATTGGGTAGCCATTTGCCGTTTGGAGCATATTGTAACAGATCTGGCGTAGAAACAAGGCAAAAATCATTCTCGTGTTTCCCTCTTATATCGTCTCCATGATAGTGCTTTAAATAAATTTTGCCTTGGTTTCTCTTCTCTAAACTGTTTTTCAACGAACCATAAGGATAATGGTAATGCCATACGTCATAGTCTTTTTTTAATTTTTTAAAAAGTTTCCATTGGGCAATAGGCGATCTATAGTTGACTTTAATGCCGCCAAATTGTTTGTATATTGTATCATTGAAAACAAAAACATCTACTGAATGCCCTTGCTTTTTTTGGTTCTCTGCAATCGTGGACGGTACACCTGATATGTTGTTTATGTGTGCGATTCTCATGGACAAATTGGTTTATCTGTTATATTGTAAATATTTTGATAATTTTTTCAATGGCAATGGGTAGCTAAAATTTTTTCATTTAAAATTTTACAGGACAGATGGAACTTTTCAAATCCACCCAATCTGCTTTTCTGCTTGTTTTTCTTTTGAATACTGCACAGTGGGGGTATCTCAAATACTCTTTTGGCTAAATATGACCTAAAAGTATTCTGAAATTCTCTTTTGTTCTCTGACGCATTGGTATAACCTACTATTTCTAATCTGCTTTGTTGCTTAACTCAAATTTTCGTATTTTTTAGATGTGTTAGTTTCATTTCAGTAAGAGTAATAATCGATATTCGTATTATGCTGATATGTAATCTATTAT
>JBNJLU010000128.1:0-5832 GCA_050591185.1 Candidatus Nitrosocosmicus sp. | reverse complement strand
TAAGTATATAAGTGTAAAGATACCAGACGGTTTGAGATCCTCATGGTTTTACCACCATCTAATAAACTTTCCTAAATAACAATAGTTCTCATAATTTCTTTTCAGGATCATTCTTTTAACTCATCCACCTCCATTCCAGCCGCATCATCATCTTGGTCATCCACCTCCATTCCAGCCGCATCATCATCTTGGTCATCCACCTCCATTCCAGCCGCATCATCATCTTGCCCTTTTTCCAATGCAGTAGACGATTTTTCCAATTTCGTTATTTTTTTCTTATCCATGATAGATGTGGACTCTACTACATCGTCTACTCTCTGTTGTTCTGGCATAATCCTTTACGATAGCTAGTAATATTATAATAGTCTTTATGATCATAAAATGGGCTATTATGTAGACGAACAACATGATAGACTAGATCATTGTTGTTGTTGTTGTTGCAATTCTTAATGATTCAATATGTTAACGGCAATAAAAAAATTATTTTAGAAACTCGCCTATTTGGAAAACAATCTATCTAAATACGTTGCTCCCATGTCCACCACCTTATAATTGCACAATACATGAATTTGGAATATTCTTTGCAATGTTGAGCGAATTATTTTGTGTAATGAGGATTCCCTTGTCTTTAACTGCAACCAAAATTGGTTTATATATTTTTTAATGGACTGCAAATTCCAGATTCATGTCATGAGGAAATTGCACCATCCCGGTCTTGTGATGTTTCCATTAAAGTGATCGTAATGATATAAAACATTCATTAGCCTTCTCTGGTTCCCTAGGATCCTTCCGCATCCATTCTGGAGGAAAAAATGCTGTAATCACACAATTTAAGAATTTTCCAAAGATTCGAATTTTTTTTCAGATTATGGCAAGCCGTGGGACTGAGGAGAACACATTCACTTTTCCCAAAACTCGGTGCATGTGTTTTTTATAGGATGATTGTTTTCAGTTGAAATGTCAATATGATGAGCATCTACAATATACACATGTATCAACAAATAAAATGAAGGTTGAAAACACATGATGAAAAATTTTATTAAAAAACAACAACAGCAACAATACCCTTTTGAAAGGTTTGCATCCATCAGGCGATTTACCGGCTTTGATTTTCTCAAAATAAACCCATTTTGGATGCTATACATAACAGACACAAATGGGCAATTTAACTTGTGGAGACAGCGATCCACTTTAAGTCCTGATGGAGAACAATACGCCGCTTATCAGTTGACGCATTTTATTGATGAATCTGTTAGGCATGTTTTTTCTTCTCCTGTAGATAACAGTGTGATTTTTTTTGCAGATACCCAAGGAAATGAAAATTTTCAGATATTCAAAATAGACAACATATTTGACTCTTGGCCCGAGCAAATAACTTTTGATCCAAAAATAAGACACGAATGGGGACAGGAATGTTTTAGTCATGACGGAAAACACATTGTTTATGGATCAAATGAAGGAAACCCATCCAACATGCTTGTTTATGTTAGGAATTTGAAAAGCGACAGTAATGATGACAGTTTTTGTGTTACCAACAGAGATGGCTGGTTTATACCAGGGCATTGGTCTCCAGATAACAAAAAAATAAACTGTTCCCAATTGGTTACCCTAACGGACTATACAATATGGATTTTAGACGTTGAAAGCAGGGAAATGAGAAATATTGATTTAGGAAACATCGGGAAAAGTCGTTTTATGGTCGGTCCATGGTCTGCTGACGGAAAGGGCTTTTATGTCATATCGGATTTAAACAGGGAATTTGCAGGTGTTGCGTTTTACAATCTTGATAAATCAAAACTTGAATGGATACTAACCCCACAACATGATATAGAGATTATAGATGTAAGTTCAGATGGAGCAACCATCGCTTGGGCTGAAAATGTAGAGGGTTACAGTAGGTTGTATCTTAAAAATTTGGTTGATGGGGAAACCAAAGTAATTGGCTCTGCCGACGTTTCGCCAAATGGCGTTATAGAGGACATAAAGTTTTCTCCCGATGGAAAAAGGATAGGGGTTATGATGGATAGCCCAATATCACCAACCAACATCTTTGTGATGGATCTCTCCAAGTCAAATGAGAGTCGATATGAGCAGATTACCACCTCCCTTTTAGCCAACATACCCAAGCACATGCTAATCAAACCAGAAATAATAAAATATAAGAGCTTTGACGGTTTGGAGGTTTCTGCATTTTTGTATATACCACAAGACAGCAGCGATAAGGCAAATTCCGAAGAAAACGCCCAAAACCAAATCTCAAATACCACCACGGATATTAGAGATCGCAAAAACAATAATAATAAAAACATCAATTTAACTTCTAATCAAAAGTATGGCGCCATCCTGTCAATTCATGGTGGCCCCACAGCACAAGAGAGGCCATATTACGATTATTCTGGCCTTTATCAGTATCTCGCACATAATGGAGTGGCGGTCATTGCTCCAAATTATAGAGGCAGTACGGGTTATGGCAAAAGCTTTGAGAAAAGGATTTACCACGACTGGGGCGGCAATGAGATCAGGGATTTAGAATATGCAATAAAATGGCTCTTATCTAAAGACTGGGTTGATGCAAAAAGAATTGGCGTTTTTGGCGCAAGCTTTGGCGGGTTTGCAACTTTAAGTTGCATAACTCGGCTACCAGGCTACAATTGGAAAGCCGCAGTAGACATCGTTGGCCCAAGCAACCTAGTCACATTTGTTAATACGGTTCCAGAACACTGGAAAAAGTTTACTGGAGAATTGGTAGGAGATCCGGTAAAGGAGGAGAGTTTTCTTAAAGAGCGTTCCCCCATTAATTATGTCGACGCCATCAATCCGATAACAAACCTTCTAGTAATACAGGGTGCGAATGACCCAAGAGTAGCAAAGGATGAATCTGATCAAATAGTCAAAAGGCTTCAAGATAAAGGAATAGATGTAGAATATATGGTCTTTGAAGACGAAGGCCATGGCTTTACTAAGTACAGTAACCAAGTGAAGGCCATAAAGAAATCTGCAGAGTTTTTGGTAGAGCGGCTATCCTGATGAACTAATAACACCAATACCCAATATTTTTTAAATAAATTACACACTATTTCCTGATACACGTGTCTTAAAATAGATACAATAACCCAATCGGTAGTAATTGCGGTATGAAATACAGAAATTAAGCAAGATAAGTTATTTGAGACTACTTTTACCATATCCTTTATCTCCACGTCAAGGGACGATGATGGGTGTATTGCGAACTTGCTCAACTTCCAACAAAATTTAACATATATGAAAAGCATTTGCGTTTTGGTTCACAGGCAATCAAGTTGTGATGGAATTTCTTATTGCGAGATCATTTTCTTAGAATATTTTGATCCCTAAATCTAACAGAGGTATTTTGTTTAGTTTTTTGAAGATTTACAATTTCATCATAAAAAGTTATTCGTAACATGTTTATTGTTAGTGTTATTTTTAGATCTTTATTCACATAAAGAAATGTAAGCTGTTACGTAATCATTGAAATTGCAGCTACGGGAGCTGCGGGAGCAATGGCATGTTCAAAATTAAGAAATTCAGGAATTGAAAAAAGTATGCGAAGTCAATGGAATGGGGGGGTCAGAATTATCGTTCTCGCTATTTTCACCACCCTTGTTATCTGCTTTTTTGGCATAGACCACCATTGTCAGAACTTTATCTTTAACATTCAAATATTCTGGAAGTTTAATTTCCAGGTTCACACCATTTTTGTCTAAATCCCATTTCTTTGCTTCTATTATTTGGTAAGAACCATCATCCTGTTGCAGGTATTTAATGTATGGCGGTAAAGGTTTAGACACTATAAGTTTAAGATCGCCTAACTCATAATGGGTTTTGTTTTTGTTTTTTTCATACACTATTTTAGTTGGGTGATCATCTAAGAAAAACGACACATGGTTTATCAGAAAATTAGTTTTGTTTTGCTCCAGAATTTTAGCTTCTAGTTTTATATTCTCATTATCCTTTTGTATTTGATAATCTAATTCCAGATATCTATTTTCAAAGTTTTGGACCATAACAAAATAATATTTGTTGAAAGCAATGCCCAAGCTTACATGCGTATGGAACTTGTATAGGGTGTTGTTTCTATGTCCATCGTTACAGCATTTTTTGTCATCATAGATCATCAGGTATTCTAGGTTTTCAATTGCTTTGTACGGGTCAATAGGTTCGCAATAAAATTTTTTGGCACTGCTGCATAGTTCAGAAGAAGTTATATTGTTATCCTTAGCAGGACTGTCGTTGTCATCGTTGTTGTTTTGGCTAATAGAATTTTTTGAACCCATATAACTTATCTGTCCTAAATTTTGTTGCACATATCCAGTACCATTATACAGAGAGTATAACATGTATGGTTTTAACCCATCCACAGTCAAGTGTGAAATATATTGTGTTTTCAATAACTCATTTGCTTGAGCCTGAGCCGCAGTATTATTACTTTGAAAAACTGGAGCAAGTCCAAAGTTTTTCCTATCATCGTTGATCTTGGTTAAAGCGAAATTTTTCAATTGTTCCAGGTTTGTTTGGGAAGCATCTGAATCATTTTTTTGTATATGCTCCAAAGCACTTGATGAAGATGATAAAAAGTTAGCAAATAAACAACACAACACAATAAAACCAATACAGATTAATTGGCATTTAATTAACAAAGGGAACAGTTTATTTTTTATAAAATAATCATATCTGCATTTTGTTGTAATGTTAAGTAAGAATTACATGTTTAACTTGATGTATAATTTTTTAGGTATAACTATTTTATTTCTTGTTTCCATTAGAGCTAACTAAGCATACATAATATTTTGTTTTATTTTATAGGGTGTATTGTCTTCTGATTTTAACATAAGAAGATACAGAGAAAACGGCCATTGTTTATTTTTTTGCAATATGCGTTTCTTTAACAAATTTAAAATAAAAATACATCAATATTGATTTTTTTGAGGAATTTTTCGCCCTAGTTTTCTTGTTACCCCCAAGGTAAGCACTATAGAAAAAAAAGATATTACTGTAGCCGTAAGAAAAATCATGTCATACGCCAAAGCAGAAGGAAAAGATCCAACAACACCTATGGCTGGCGATTGAAAACTCTCCAAGTATATTCCAGATATGGCAGGCCCAATTGACATTCCGATTAGAAATAACAACATGGTGATTCCCAATGCGGTTCCACTCAGATGCAATGGAGCAGACACCAATGCAATATTAAAAGCACCTGTTTCTGCAAATGACAACCCAATAGCGATAATAGAAAGCTCCACAGCTATCACAAACTCATTGGAATGGTACATAAAAAGCAAAAAAAACCCAACAGTACTGATGACACTTCCAATGAGAGTTGGCCTTAGATTTCCTATTTTTGATATCAGAAAACCCGATGATACAGATATTATCAAAGTTAGGATCATAAATGGGAGTTGCACAATTGCTGTGTTGGCAGGGCCTCCTCCAAACCCTAGTGGTGGTGGACTTTGTATCAGTATCGGTATTGATTGGTATATGATAAATATGGAAATTCCAATCGTCATTATCAGAACATTTGTAGGGAGCAAAACCACATCTTTTAACAATTGCAGGTTGATTAGGGGAGATTTGGCCTTTTTTTGAATTGCAATAAACAAAGGCAGCGATACAGTAGACAAGGCAAATAGTGAAATGATTAATATAAAGTTATAACTAATGTTACTGTTATTATTATTACCATTTTTAGGATCTGTGGTAACATCAGTTGTAGCAGTGGTTGGCAACAATGTTAATGCGACAAGAAAGGAAGACACCATAAAAATTAAAGTCAATGACCCTTTGATATCAACACTATTTTCTGGTTTA
>JBNJLU010000127.1:3296-5864 GCA_050591185.1 Candidatus Nitrosocosmicus sp. | reverse complement strand
ACCGATGAGTGAAAAATTGGATAATAGAATGAAAGAAATTACCTTGTTTAAAGTTGTTGTTAACATTGGTGTTGGCAAGGCAGGAGAACCTCTTGAACGTGCAAAAACGGCGTTAAATGAGTTAACCGGACATAATCCAAGCGAAAGAGGAGCAAAAAAAAGCGTTCGTGACTTTAATATTCATAAAGGTGAGCCCATAGGGACCATGGTGACTTTGAGAAGGGACGAAGCCATAAACTTTTTAAGACGTATAATGGAAGCAAAAAAGAATGTGATAAAATCGACATCTTTTGATAACAATGGTAATTTGTCCCTTGGAATTCATGATCATATTGATATTCCAGGTACAAAATATAACCCCGATATTGGAATTTTTGGAATGGATATTTGTACATCATTAACGAGGCCAGGATACAGAGTTTCTAAGAAAAGAAATCCATCCAAGATAGGTAAAAAACACAAAATTACAAAAGATGAGGCAATAAACTTTTTCAAAACAAGATTTGGAGTTAATGTAGAATGAAAATTAAAATTAGAGACTATGACTTAACCGGAAGAAAAAAACTTGCCCACGGTAAGGGCACAAGATGGTGTAAGAGATGTGGTGCATATGATGGACTTATATGCGCTTATGATCTGATGTTGTGCAGAAAATGTTTTAGAGAGGTCGCATTTTCATTGGGATTTAGGAAATACGAATAGGTGACTATACATGCCGGCACTAAATATATTGTCTAATTTATTTACTACATTATATAACAATGAAATGAGACGGAAAAGGGAATGTATAGTTTTACCTGCTTCAACATTTGCTAGTGAAGTTTTACGTATTATGCAAAAGTATAGATATATAGGGGAATTCGAACAGGTTGATGATGGCCGCTCAGGAAAATTTAGAATTCAGTTACTAGCAAAGATAAATAAATGCGGAATAATTACACCAAGGTTTAGTGTGAAAAAAGATAAGTATTTGATTTGGGAACGCCAATTTTTACCATCTTATAATATGGGTATTTTGATAGTTTCGACTAGTAACGGAATCATGTCTCACCATGAAGCTCAAGATAGTAATTTAGGAGGTGCTTTAATAGGTTATGTCTATTAAACCCGAATTTTATATGAATGAAATTGTATTACCATCTGAAGTCTCCATTACTAAACAGGAAAACCTAATCACAACAAAAGGTTCTTTTGGTTCTGTCCAGAAGGACTTTACTAAAATGCCTGCTATAATAGATCTGCAAGACAATAAAATCACAATAAAATCACGAGGTAATCGGAAAAAAGACTTTGCTTTAGTAAATACTTTACAAAGTTTAATTAATAACATGATTAAAGGTTCTAGTCAAGGGTTCACATATCGATTAAAAATCGTTTTCGCACATTTTCCTATATCTATTAAGATAAAAGGCAAGGATATTATTGTAGAAAATTTCTTTGGAGAGAGGTCTCCACGTACATCAAAAATTATTGGTAACGATACAAAGGTTAGTGTGGAAGGTGAAGATATAATAGTTAAAGGTCCGAATATTGAAAATGTTTCTCAAACTGCGGCTAATCTTGAATTAGCTACGAGAATAAAAAATAAAGATTCTAGAGTGTTTCTAGATGGAGTATATATTTATTCTAAAGAATAGTTATTTGATATTGTGCCTTTTGTTTTTTTATATTTTACCATTATTTATAATAACCAATATATTTTAATTTTTTTAAATTAATAATAATTAGATAAGATTGGTATTAACCATAACATTTATTTATTCTATAATTTTTTAATAGACTAGTGCCGCTGTAGCTCAGCTTGGTAGAGCAAATTCATAATTTGAAATTATGAAGCTTAACTGGCTGTTAACCAGTAGGTCATCAGTTCGAGTCTGATCAGCGGCGCTTTTTTATTTTATTAAAAAAATTAAAACGATACAACATCCAAAGAAATTGCATCAGATAAAAGAAAGAAATGCCTGTTACCTACAATAAAATTGTTTCTTATATCGCTTCTGGGAACCCACCTGTTAGAAGAAGTAAACAGTCTTTCTTTTTTCATCCTATTTTCCAATTCCTCAATGTCTATTTCCCTCTCTTCAATCTCATCGGTCTCCAAATTTTGTATTATTAGTAGTATTTTATCAATCAGTACTCTATCACCATGTTTGGAATAATCCCTATTATTCTGATTAATTTCTAGGACTTTGATTTTTAATTGCTTTTTATGAAATGCATCTCTACTGATTAATTCCCTGTCGCTTAGATAACCTTCATAATCCATGATAGTTTTGAAACATTAAACTTGTTAATAATTATTTTATTTTACTTTATATAATTTATCAAATTCTACTATTATTTTATTATCTTTGTTTGCTCTTACGTTTGATATTGATATGGGCTCACCTATTTCGATATTTGAATCCACTTTACCTATTATTCTTAAACCGGAAAAGTCTCCTATACCAAAATAACCTTTTTGATCAACTATGTGGGAATATGATATTTCTAACAGAATGCCTTTATTATCTACATCTTTTAACTCGGTTATTGCAAAGCATTCTTTGCAATTATTACTTGGCGGCC
>JBNJLU010000127.1:0-3286 GCA_050591185.1 Candidatus Nitrosocosmicus sp. | reverse complement strand
TTTTACATCTAGCACAAAAAGTACTTGAAAGAGTTCCATCTTTGATTTTCTCAAATATCTTTTCTTTTAAATTCATTTTTCTACAATTATTATCGTTGATGATGTTCCGGCCGCTGCCATATTATGTATAAGTCCCCTTGTACAATTTTTTCTTTGCCTTATGCGTGGAGCTTTGTCTTGTAATTGTAACACTATCTCATTAGTTTGATCAATGCCTGTAGCCCCTGTGGGATGACCGCAACCAATTAGGCCTCCTCTGGTGTTGGTATGGAGTCGGTCTTGCTTAATGAATTTGGAGCCATTTCCCTTTTCTATGAAGCCTATATCTTCATACGCCAAGATTTCTAATATTGTAAAAGCATCATGAATCTCCGCTATATCTATATCAGATGGTTTTAATTTAGATTGGTTGAATGCCTCCCTTGCCGCAATTTTTGTACTGGCAATTGAACGTAAATCGTATGAAATATTGGCAAAACTGGCGCCTTGATTGTTCTGAGAAATTCCTTTAATCCATATCGGGTCTTCAGATCTTTTAGCAAGTTTTTCGGAAACTAGTAATAATGAGGAACAACCTTCGCAAGGATAGCAACAGTCTAGTATTTTTAAGGGTTCGACAATTTTTTTAGAATTCATTATATCCTTGAAACTAAATACCTTATTATAGAACAATGCATTAGAATTATTATTTGCATTTTTATGATTTTTTTCTGAAACTAATGCCAAATCCTCTTCTGTTGTATTGTAATTCCTAAAATGATTTTTTGCATAAAGTGCTGCCCAATGTACCGGCAAATCGTAAACTCCCCTTGTTATATCCCACAATAGTTGATTTCCTGGGCTGTTTTGTTTTTCGATACCTGTGACAATTATGGAGTTGCAAACGCCTGAATAGATTAAAGAATACCCTAAAAAGATTGCACTGGTCCCTGAATTACATAAATTTTCTAATTTTGTTGAAATCTTAGGATTTAGACCCACCATTTCCGATATGATATTACCTAAATACTGTTCATTTGCACAAGTTGATACTATCAATCCATCGACTTCATATTTCTCGATTTTTGTTTTTTTTAAAAGATTGATTATTGATTTAGAAGCCAACTCAGATATGGAATAATCTGAGAATTTTTTAAATTCTAATGTGTCTACAGAATCTATTCCAATTTTCATAATTCTAAAAAGTCCTTATAATTTAGTTTTCCTTCCTTATCCTTTATTGGATTTATCTGTAAGATGGGTAAATCTAACCCTGCATTGATGAATCTTTTAATCTGGTTTTGACAATCATTAACAGAACCATAAATTACGAAGTCATCTAGCATATTTGTTGGTATGTATTCTATTGAGTTCTCTAAACCCCGAGTGTGGTACTCTCTATATATTTTTTCTACTTCTATTTTGTAATCTGTTTTTAGAAGGAAATTGTAATAAACACTGCCTACGGATATATAAAAAGCAAGAGTTTTAGCGGCTCTTTCTTTTGCTTTTAGTGGTTCATTATTAGATACTGATGTTATTAACACTAACGATGTGTGAATTTTTTTTTTATCTTTTATCTTTTGTATTAGGTTTTTAATTTCTTTTAAGGGGCGAAGGTAGAATAATAATCCATCGGCTTGTTCCATACCTATTTGAATCATTTTTTTATTTACTGCAGCAATATGAATGGGAATTTCTGGTCTTGATCTTTCCAGGATTTTAAAATTTTTAATTTTTACTATTCTACCGTCATAATTCGTTTTTTCGTCTGAATGAAGTAACAATCTTAAAGACTGTATGTATTCTTTCATCCTTATTGTTGGATTGTCATATTTGAGACCGTGGAAGTTTTCCACAATAGTGGATGTACTTGCACCCAAACCTATTATCATTCTATTGTCGGATAGGTTATCTATGGAAATTGCTCCCATTGCAATGGTTGCCGGAGTACGAGAATAGATATTAATTATGGATGTTCCTAGTTTAACCTTTTTGGTTATTTGAGAAATTGCCCCAAGAGTTGAAAATGCTTCTTTTCCCCAGGATTCTGGGACCCATAGCGAATCAATGTGTTCATGTTTATCAGCATTTGCTGAAAAATCCATAACATTTTTTATATTTAGCAGAGATCCAATACTCAATCCAAACCGGGATTTCATTTTAATCTGCAGAATCGATCTTTGCTAATTCTTTTGAGGATTCCTCGATGTCTTTATGTGAGTCAATTGATTTCCAAAACGAATTTTCAAATTTTTTTGCTTTTAGTTTTTGTTGATTTGCCATTTCAGGCAATGCTGTTGTTTCTATATTTCCTTTGTCTGGAAGGTAATTGAATACATCTTCGTTAAAAAAGTAAATGCCAGCATTGATCCATTTGTCAACTATGTGGGGTTTTTCTTTAAAACCAGTTACATTTAATTGCTCATCAAAGTCTACTATTCCATAGGGACTATTAAGAGGCACTACAGCTAATGTGTTGGTTTTATTTTTATCTGCCAAGTATTTAAAATCTATATTGGTAAGTATATCACCATTTATCATAAAAAAACCTTCTTTTTCGTCCTTCAATAGGCTATAGGTGTTTTTTAATGCTCCACCTGTCCCTAAAGGCTCTTCTTCTACTGTATAAGCAACTTTTACGTTAAATCTATTTCCACTTGCGATGTGATCTATGATTTGTTCTTTTAGATATCCAACGCATATTATAATTTCTTTTATATTGTTTTTTGCTAAAAGCTGTATCTGCCATTCTATAATTGGCTTATCCAAAATCTCAATCATCGGTTTTGGACAATTATCTGTTATTGGTTTGAGTCTTTTTCCAAACCCCCCCGCTAAAATTACTCCTTTCAAACACTTTTGTTATTATATTATTAAAATATATCTTTTCTTTTTTCATTTGTGTTGTATTAGTGTGATACTTAAAAGAGTAATATAAATATAGTTTATGTTAATGTTGTTTCAGTGACTATTATAATGATAATATGACTATTATAATGATAATATGACTATTATAATGATAATATGACTATTATAATGATAATATGACTATTATAATGATAATATAGCAATTCTTTTCTGTAATCTACCTAATACAAACATGATATTCGGAAAGGTAAATATTTAAGTATTGTAATAATGACATATTACTAAATAATTAAACCATTTTGTTTAGTTATTTCTAAACTCGAATATTGAAACAAACTACTGCTTTGTTTCCTAATTCATTATCCTTCGATCACAACTATTCTTATTCTACTGTATTCTTCTAAACAGGTTATACAATGATACTTTTATCATCATC
>JBNJLU010000126.1:0-5894 GCA_050591185.1 Candidatus Nitrosocosmicus sp. | reverse complement strand
CCAAACAGATCATTTTGTTATATGAAGAAGGAAAGGAAACCCACTCAACACAAAAAAATGCGCAATATAGGAAAATTACTTAAATATAACCCACATAATTCAAAAATAACGAATAATAAATTAATTTTTATTCCAGTATTGGCAGCAATTGTGTTTTTTTCGTTTGCGACATCAGGTAGTACGCCAAAATCAGATCTAGCACTAGTTTATGCGCAAACGGACAACAACAATAACAATCAAACAGCGAACATCGGACAACTAGAGTCGAATTTAACCCAAGCAAGAGAGGCATTAGCCGCAGGGGGCAACTCCACAGAAACAATTGCCCAACTAACAAGCATCATAGGCGAGCTTTCAGATCAAATAGCAACACAGACATCCGAACAGAACGGACAATACCATGACGAGCACACCCATGTCTTTACCCACAAGGACCACACCCACACTGTCACTCACAAGCATCCTCACAATAACAACCACCATCAAGATTGGACCGAACGTCACCACATATTCAATCCAAGCCACTGTACACCCGGATTAATGTGTTAGTGTGTAAATCATAGTAAACACCTCTTTTTTTTCCGTGTTTGAAATTCATTGAGCCTAGGATATTCACTATCCCCTTTGGATAATGAACAAAATGATATTTTTTTATTGATTAAAGCCTGCAAAAAGGAATCAACCATTTCCTCAACAACACAGTCATGCAGAATAGGAGATACCACATCGTTATTGGGAGTACTTAAATGGACTATACAATATCGTATGATTGATGAACAAGGTTGCATTAACCTCAACTTTAATATCACCCTTTGGAATATTTGCAATACCGATATAACAGATTGAACATGTTTCTGCACAGACTCAGGAACAAGTTATCCCTTTTGTGGTTCAGAGCACAACAAATTCCATGCAACATCCGTTGCCAGGGCATGAAACTCACCAGGTTGTGATTGCGGCGCCACCTAGAGATGATGGAAGGATTTATTCAGGCATAGCATCCTTTACATCAAGCCAACCAGTTGAAAGGGTTTTACTGCACTTGTTTAAACCAGCAATAAATTCAACTTTTACGCAAGAGCCATGGAATGCATCATTTGATGATGGCAAATTTGCGGCCTCTCTAATCAATCAATTTACAGATGCCCAATTTAACGCGGGATCATTTGTTTTTGCTGGTAACGCTTTGGCGTTTCACAATTTGGAGGGCTAGCCATTTGTGATAACATTCACAATAAACTTGGAAATTGCGTCATTAACTCAGTAATAGGAGTCATGGCCTATCCACAAATTCATCCAAACCTTTTATTTTTTTTTACTTACAATGAATGGTAACACGGTACCAAAGGCATTTTAGATATGGAAGTAAGAGATTTTATGACATATAGCCATCATTATCTTTATGATAGAAATGAGTATAATTGTCTCCGTGGCACTAAAAAATACGAAGAGGAGAATTTCCACCAATTAGCAGAGGGTCATCCTTGGTTTACTTGCCTACCCCTACCTGCGACCTGATGGAAATCAGGGACTGGTCAATTTTATATACTGCCAGTTTGTCTCTCCCAAGCAAATCAAACTTTTGGAGAATTGTTTGGAACAATGTCTCCTCTTCTATTTGTTCAATTATAAACCACTGTAAGAATGAGTATGTGGAGCGGTCTTTTTCCTTTTCAGTCATGTCGACCAGATCGTAAATTGACCTGGTTACAGCCTGCTCGCTCTTTAGGCCAAATTGGAAAGTAGATTCTAGGGATTCAAAACTACCAGGCGGTTTCTCAATTGCTGGAATTACCGCCTCTGCCCCAGTGCCATTAAGGTAATGGAGGAACTTTAGCATATGCCCGTTTTCTTCGTTAGCTTGTTCAAAAAAGAAAGCGGCACTTCCATCATATCCTGTTCTCTCGCACCATGATCCGATTGCAGTATAAGCATTGGCAGATGAAGCCTCAAAAGATATTTGGTCATTAATCGCCTTTGCCATTTCTGATGATATTCGCATTATAACAATCAAGGATTTTCATAGTATCTATATTTTTTGCTTTCCATGGCAATTTATCCATCCATATGTATTGTATGCAATTGCTCTGGAAAAATGTTTTAAACATAGCATTTAGTTGTAAATAGATTTAACAATAACCAAATAGTCTTATAACTACTCACAATCACGCCAAAGTCAGGTATTTCAGGAGTAAATTAACATAAGAATACACACTAAACCCATCGTCAATGATGGAAGGTTTTTGTCAGGTTTTGGGTTTGGGAAACCAAAACTGTTAAAAAAACTGGAAAATAGAATCCAAAATAAAATCAAACAGTTAACGAATTCGTCTGTATGGAAATTTGAGTTTCATCCATGATCAATCAAAAGAAAGGATAAACGGAAAAACGGAAAAACCTGCTTCATGTTAGTCAGGGTAGAGTAATAATAGCACAACAATCTTTTCAAAGATCCATAGCGTTGATAAAGAGATTTTGTCATTGACATGGTATTAAAACTCATCCATAATTGCATAGACCATAACAAAAGCCAACATGCAAAGTTGACTAAAATTAGGCAAAATGTCAATCTAAAGGTATAGGTTTTTAAGAATCGATATTATCCAGAAATCCCAAAAAAATTTACATTAACCCTTTCACACAAGTGATGGGTTAAAACAATACAATATAAAAAGAGTAGAAGGGTTAATTTTTAACGTTTAGGTAGTTTTGCAATACAATAACGTATTATAATCAAATCCATGGAACACAGTTCGATATTTAGATAAACCAAACACAACCAATCCTAAATAAACAGCACTTAAATATTTAGGTTTTTTGTCTTTATGTATTGGATAAATATTTCACTCACTTGATTTTGCTAATAACAATTGTATCCTTTGTTTATGCCTGCCAATCTGCTGCTTTTGCACAAACCCCTGGAATTCAACAGTCAGAAGATACCGCCCCTCCAACAATAACCACGCCTAATGATCCAGTAATCGCTGAGGCAACAGGTCCGCAGGGAACTATTGTCAATTTTGATGTTTCTGCGACAGATGAGGTAGGTGGCAACATAGTCCCACAATGCATACCTTCATCAGGCAGCAATTTTAGGATTGGCGAGACGACAGTAAACTGTACTGCTATAGACGAAGCAAACAATCTGGAAGAAAAATCATTTGAGGTAAGGGTGCAAGACACCATACCTCCAACCACAGATTTTGAAACAGCCAAGGTCAGCTGGCTGGGCCAAATTGAGAACAACGAAAGCACAATCTCAGATGACATAGGCTTTAGGTTCAATGGATCAGACAAGGTGGGGGTAAGGGGCTTTGAGTGCAAAATGGATGACAAAAACTGGCAAGCAAGTACAGTAAAATACCAACCAAATGAGGCGGGCTGCTATTATCTCAACTTGGAACAGGGATTGCACACATTTCAGGTTAGGGCCGTAGATACGTCAGGCAACAAAGATCCAACCCCCATAAAGTTCTCTTGGACTATTGTATCACTAAGGGACTCTATTGCGGAACTAAGAGATTTTACTCTACTTTTAGATTTGCCCTCAAACATTCAACAAGGGTTAATGAACTCACTAGATAACTCCATTGATAACATAAAAGACGATAACTCCTATGATAACCTGATCTGTGAGTATATAGACTCATTCAATTACAGGTTTTCAAGAGTCAT
Organism: Candidatus Nitrosocosmicus sp.; assembly: GCA_050591185.1. Lineage (GTDB taxonomy): Archaea > Thermoproteota > Nitrososphaeria > Nitrososphaerales > Nitrososphaeraceae > Nitrosocosmicus. The sequence goes on along the minus strand of JBNJLU010000126.1, from coordinate 2,219 downwards.
GGTAACGGACTTCATTACAGAAGATGTTGCAAACACAATAATCACGTCAAGTGCGGCAATCAGGGACAGGACTGGATGCAATTCTCCGGTAGTAGGCACGGTCAATGAACAGACGGTAACGGAAGGAACAAGCAACATTGTTCTTGATGGCTCCGATAGTTTTGATTCAAAGGATGACAAAAGTGTAACATATCAATGGGCTCAGATTTCTGGTTTGCCTGTAAGCATTAAAGATGGCAATAAACCAAAAGCAAGTTTTAATGCTCCATTATTGGATGGGACAAATAACCAGCAGACAATGACTTTTAGGCTAACAGTAACTGATAGAAATGAATTGTCATCTGACAAAACGATTCGAGTAATAGTTAACAAAGTGAATGCACTACCCGTGGCTGAAAGCCAGAGCGTAACGACAACAGCAAACACACCAGCGGACATCACGCTCAGGGCCACCGACCAGGACGGCAACGCGCTCACATACGCAATAGCATCGGAGCCAAAGTCAGGCGAGATTTCAGGGTTTGACAAAGCCACAGGCGCGCTTGTCTACACGCCAACTGAGGGCTTTACAGGAAAGGACATCTTTACTTTCAAGGCCAGCGACGGAACCCAAGACAGCAACACGGCACAGGTTACGGTGACCGTGAGCCAGGCGGCCAGCCCCCCACCCGTGGCTGAAAGCCAGAGCGTAACGACAACAGCAAACACACCAGCGGACATCACGCTCAGGGCCACCGACCAGGACGGCAACGCGCTCACATACGCAATAGCATCGGAGCCAAAGTCAGGCGAGATTTCAGGGTTTGACAAAGCCACAGGCGCGCTTGTCTACACGCCAACTGAGGGCTTTACAGGAAAGGACATCTTTACTTTCAAGGCCAGCGACGGAACCCAAGACAGCAACACGGCACAGGTTACGGTGACAGTTAATGAAAATCAGGATCCAACCCCTGAAAATAGTTTCGACACCACCCTTCAGGAGATCCCTAGAACAAGCGAAAACACCACAAGCGATAATGACTAGTTGTCTAACGATTATCCAAATCTAAAGGATGATTTTAGCAATTTCTCTGAAAACTAATCCCATTTTTTCAGTATTTGTACGCATATAGTATAGCCACAAGTTTAACTAAAACATCAAAAATAAGCTGAATTAATTTTGCTTACCGATGATTATTTATATATTGCGTTTTTCATGTATTGATATGAGTTCGGGTATTGAATGGAATGCCACCTTAAAAAAAGAAGCAAGAGGAATAGATGACGATGATCTTGGCGAGATTCAAGGAATTACAGATACCAACGTAATAACAAAAGTTGGTAGGGTTAGCAAGGAGACTTATTCTATTCCGAAGAGTCTTGTCGACAAATTTGATGGCCGCAAGGTAAGGTTTAGGATAACAAAAGAAGAAGCAGAAAGCCAATATAAAATTGAAGAATAAATCTTCCTGGTTTATCGCGACAGGAAGAGCTTTGGTTTTGTTTTTTGCAACCTGTTTCTAGTTCATCAAATATTTTTTTACCAATGCTAAATAAAATTCCAAATGATCTGTCTTTGCTTGTCAAAGCCGAATCCCCTCCACAATATCTTAAAATGGTTATCTTTTGTTTTTATCACCTTCTTTTTCAATTATTACCCCATTTATTCCATAAAAATCTGTTCATTTTATATATTCTGATCAACAAGTTTAATTCAGGTTTTTGACATTCACCAACTGCATTATTTTTATCAATTCTATGATTAAAGTATTGTTCGATGGATCTCCAATCCAGATCTGTCGCATACCCACATTGTCCGATTTATATCTAAGGTGACATCCAGATTGCCCTCGAATGTTTAATACTATTACTACTACTGCTAATACCTTCATTATCTTTGGTAAAGGATCATGTTAAAAGGATCATGTTAAAAGGATTGTCGCAGTATATTGAGCAAAGTTATTGCTATAAAATGAAACTACATAGAATAACCATCTAAAAATGTTATAATTGATTTAGTTATCAATAAGTTATGTTGGATAAGCTTTAATCTTAAATCTAGTACATAGAGCATGTTCTCATAAATATTAAACATGGGCTAGTTTGTTTGAATGAATAATAAAATATACCTCATGGCAGCAATTTTGGCATTTGCATCTGTTGGTGCTTTGTTTACACAACCAATTTTGGCAACCGAAAACGGCAGCATGATTGAGAATATTTTGAATAGCGCTCTTCCA
>JBNJLU010000125.1:0-5906 GCA_050591185.1 Candidatus Nitrosocosmicus sp. | reverse complement strand
ACGGCATCCCTTTGGACATTTTTGGTCAATGGCAACCCACAAAGGAGATATTACTGACGAGGAGATGGGAAAACAGGGGAAGAATTGCAAAAAAAAAACACATAGCAATATCCATAAAATGCGACCTACTTTGTAGATGATCTGTTGCAGTTATGCTATAAAATGATTACAAAATGCCAAAATCATGCAACCTAATCAAGGGTCAAGTATTATTTGACAAAGCCTTGGAAGGCAATTCGCATAGGAGGATTTAGCGCATATGTGCTATGTGTGTGCTATGGCAGCTATTCCCATATTATCTGCAGAATAACCCTGCGTTCTCTTGGTCCTGCGTCCATTTCTAACAACACTATTTGTTGCCATGTGCCTAACATAACGTGACCTTCTGTAAACGGAATGGTTAAGCTTGGCCAAATCAGGGATGCACGAACGTGAGAGTGTCCGTTTGCATCATGCCATGTATTATCATGCTCATATTCAATACCTTTTGGCGCTATCCTAGATAACATCTTTGGAAAGTCTTCCCTCAGTCCCGGTTCATACTCTATGGTTGTTATTACAGCAGTTGATCCCGCAACAAAAACTGTGACAATCCCATTTTTTATTTTGCTTTCTTTTACTGCTTTTGATGTTTGCTCTGTAATGTCAACAATATCGTTTTCTCGACTGGTTTTGATATGGGTATTTCTAGTTATTACTGGCATGTGGGTGTTTTATCTCTATATTTCTAACGACTATAATTTGGGTCTTCAATGGGACTACCACAATTTCTGAAAAAACACAAAATATACCATCTGAACATACATTTCGATATATTAGAATGAATCGGATTTTAATGACCGAATTTGGATAAACCTCTCTTAGAGTACATACTCATATGGGAAGAAGTTTCCATCTTCCAAACAATATTTCAACAAGCATTTTTTATTTGAACAGTACCGTCATGTTTGTCTTGTTACCTGTATCTTTGACTACCTTGAAAACAATCCCTCAATAGCATATGCAAGTGCCTTCGGTGACAGGGATTGTTTTCAAGTCTGCATAACAGATGGAGAATACTATCCGTTAGACCAAGAAACCTATGGCTGGTGTGGAGACGAAACTCATGAAGGGTTGTCTGAAGGCTGCATGTCGGTTAATGGCAATAAGGTGTAGGACTGTGAAATCCCTACAGGCGCTTTAAAAAATATTTCTAACGGCAGCTTGGCAAGGCTAGCCTGCCTATTTCTTTTGATTATGATGCGGGTTGTCAAAGAAAATAATGGCGGCCCAATATTGCTAACAGGGTAGCCGCAAAGACCTGCGAGAGAAACCATGGTGTAGATGATCTGTTAGTGAGGAGGGAAGGAAGATGTGGAGGAAGCAACCCTGATACCTAAATCTCGCCGCAACACATTATCTTGGATATTCTCTGAATTATCGACATACAAATGAATGCTCAATTATAAGGAATACCCATAAACGTGCAAGACAATAGATATTTTAGATACAGTGATGTATTATATACATGATTAAAGTTTTTGTTTTATTGACAATTGCCGCATCCGTTTTGCTCTTTATGCTAAATCCCATTAATGCCGTAAACGCCCAGGGAAACTCTACAGGCGCAATGTTGGCAAATGACACAAACTCTACAGGCGCAATGTTGGCAAATGACACAAACTCTACAGGCGCAATGTTGGCAAATGACACTAGTTTGCAAAACAAAACTGCGGTGGTATTAGAAACAGAGAATAACGAAACTGTTATCATAATAGGTGAATCCGAGGGTAATGTGTCAACAACAAACACTGCTGAAAGAGTTGGCTCTATAGTAACCAATTTACTAAATAAAACTGGTATCGTAATAAGCAATCTTCCTGAAACATTGGAAAGTGCTACCGAAAGAGGGGGTAATGTTATTTCTAATGCATCAGTTCCTGCAGGAAATATATTTAAGAACATAACTGGCAAAATAATAGGCATATTTGAATAGCAAAAGAAAATGGGATAAGACAACGTAAAGATTCCTTTTCTTCTATTGTCTCTACTTCCTCTCATAAAACGAAAAACATTCAAAGTCTCTTCTGATGTTTTTGTTAGTGCCTGCGACTTTGTAGCATGCAAACACAGCGAACATGGCCAGAATTCTAGATCAACAAATAATGCCAACTCTTTCTGTACACCTTATTTTAGTAAAACCCAACTTTAACGAGCCATTCGTGAATGGCCTGTTGGGACCAACCAACTGGACCCGAATTACCAGAGGGGGATGAGAGCCTGCTCTAACAACACAATACAATCAGATCTCATAGTCTTACAAGCAAAAACCCATGGAGAAATGGTGGATATTATGATTAAAGCAGGCAACGATGGTCTGGAGAAACATTCTTACTTTTCGCGTTTCTGTTTGAAATGTGGTGTGATGCTAGGGGAAAAGAAAGATTAAAAACAATTTATCAATTGCAGTGAGAAAGTATCGTATCCAATGCCATTAAAAAATCGTTAGAGGTTGCAATGCAAAATGGCACATTTACATTAACAAGGCTCGTCTAAATGAAACAACAAAAGCAATTTTGGCATTACGCGGCGGAATTGCTTTTGAAATGCTAATGGACCCGCAGGAAGCCTAAAGGATAAAAATTTTGGAAACCATAAGGAAAATTGATGTTGTCTTTCCTAAAAAAAGATATTATAATTTGAACCCATATGGAAACCACAAGGGGCTCAATCGATTCATATGCTGTTCTGAAACGGTAAAAATCCAGAAAAGCAAACAAAGTTACATTTTTTTAATATCAACCGGGCAAATGAGACATAATAAATCCGTTGCGTAATTAGACATACATGAAAAACTCTTAGACTGGCTGTCATCTGATACCTATAAAAATTAATATATTTCCCATATCATGATAAGGTATGACGACGTCCACCGTAACTCAAATTCCTGCCTGGTCTCTTAAAGCGGATTATGTGGAAACTTGTAATTGCGATTATGGATGCCCTTGCAATTTCAATGGGTTTCCTTCAAATGGTTTTTGTAGTGCATTGGTTTTATTTCATATTCGTTCTGGCAATTATGGCAATGTGAACCTAGATGGCATTGATGTGGTGTGTGCGTTTTCATGGCCAAAGGCAATTCATGAAGGAAACGGCACTGTCCAATTTTTCATATCAAAGAATTCAGGTGATGAACAAAGAAATGCAATTGTATCAATCTTTTCTGGTCAGGCCAAAGGGGATGGCCCATTTGCACTGTTTGCTAGTACAATAAAGTTTTTCCTTGATCCTCAATTTGTGGACATACAAGTAAACATAGATGGCAAAAAAAGCAGTTTTTCGGTTCCCGGCATAATTGATGTACAGTCGGAGAGTTTTGTTAATCCTGTCACAGGGGAGGAGCAAGACACAAAAATACAATTGCAAAAGGGTTTTATCTGAAAACTTGCAGAAGCCGCAAAAACAAAAATAATGAGAATAAGTACGCCAAACCTCAATTTCGATCATTCCGGAAAAAACTCATTATACTCTGTCATAGAATACAGGGGGCCATAACGTTCATAAACTGTTACTGCAACAAACCGGCAATACCGTAGTGTAAATTTAGTTGGATAAAATTCAAAAAACAATATCCGTTTCTATAGTTTTTATTTCTGTTGTCGCATGGCTTTTTTCCATAGAACAACCGGACATGATGGAGGCCATGATGACACTAAATCCCATGGCAGTTGCGATATTTGTGTCAAGCTGGACAATCGGAATGGCTGCCATGATGTTTCCTGCTATAGTTCCCATGGTGTCGCTTTACAATCGAATGATGTCAAATAGCCATAACCACAACAATGATGCTTATGGTGCAAATACAATGTTTGGTGGTCCGAAGCAGAATGTTGGTAATTCTGAGCAAAAGAAAAATGGGTTGTTTTCGTTGATGAATCTGTCTTCTCTTTTGCCTATTAAAACGTCCGCGTTTGTGGGAACTTATCTTTTAGTATGGGCTTTAACTGGGATTCTGCTTTTGGTGTTTTGGTCTGTGCTAATGAATGGCCCATTTGCGTCATATAGTTTAAGTGAATTTGCTATTGCATCTGGTGTTCTGCTCTTTATAGCGGGGATATACCAATTTAGCCCCTTGAAGAAAAAATGCCTTGGATATTGTGAATCCCCCTTAGCATTCTTTATGAAAAGATGGAGAGGAAATAACCTAACAGGCGGGTTAAAAATGGGGCTCTATCACGGCGTTTATTGCCTTGGATGCTGTTGGCCCTATTTCCTTCTTATGATCGCATTAGGGTGGATGAACATCCTATGGATGGGATTGTTTGCGTGCATCATATTTGCAGAAAAAAACTGGTCAAAGGGAATCTACGTTGCGAGGGCAGCTGGAGTTGTGTTTGTGTTTGTTGGTTTCCTCTCCATAATTGGAATGATATCAATTGCTGCGGAAAACGAAAGCATTAGTTTACACCATGAAATGGGTGACATGGTTGCGCCAAACTCAAACCATGGTAAAGAGGGCATTCCCAGAAATATGGATATGGATACCGATATGGCAAATATGGGGCAATAGTTAGCTGAAGTTTAGATGGCCAATCGTCGTTTTCTTTCATTATGTTGTTTGGACGAACCATTAATACTAGATGATGATGATGAGACGATACAGAGCACATGGCATTAAATTTTAGCATCTCTTTTTTATTATGGGACCAAAAGTCTCTTTCTTGGGAATTTCCAATCCTTTGTTTTCTTGTTTATGGGCTCTGTTGCAAACTATCACCACAGGTAATTTTGAACCCACTTTGGTGATTTTTTGTCCATGGTATGTACCGGAATCATGGTTCTTGTAGGCGGTGTTCTTTTAGAAATGTACTTTGAAGCAGTTCCAAACTGATTTTGGTTTAGACGCGTTAAACATGACAGTCAGTGAGGCGACCTTCATAATGATCACTCCCTAAAAAATAGAAATAGGTTTTTATCATTTCGGAAATAGCCGAGGAATTTAACTCCTATTTGACCAATGCACTTACTGTCATCCAAGGATAGAAAATGCAAAGATGGTTGCAAGTAACTGGTTTTTCAAATGTTGCCGTAAATTCATTTTTATGGGACCAAGTGGGAGGGGGGTTAATCCTTCAGGGGTTATTGTTCCCGAATGGGCATATTTGGCTCAAGGATAAACCATTCTGTTTTGTTTCAATCAAATCTGGTGCCTGCAAGTAGCAGAAAAAGATTATGCGCCACATTAAAAAGGCGACAATGGATGCATATGGATAAACGTGAACATGTTTCACTATATCTTTTCGTTGTGTTTTCTCCAGAGGCAAAAGTCATGTATTGGTGGGGGGAACCTGCCAGAACGCCCGTTAATTAAGTATCTAAGGAGGTAATGAATGCAACTGAAAATTTGTTTTTGGCATGAAATTATCTTTTTATATATAAAGGTTAATATATCTTTATTACGTATTGTTAGTATCGATGTCAAATAATGTAACACTAAATGAACAAGAAGAAACTTTTAGCAGAGCCTATGCCACCGAGCTACGTAAGATGAAACAGCAAATCAATGACAACGATAGGGGTTTTTACGAATTGGATAATGAGAGAAGACAGATATTTCAGCAGGCAATAAGGACTCCTGGCCGCAGAGGGGAAATAATAAAAAAAGACGAAATAGAAAAAGAAATTGCAAGGCGCTACCAAGAAGTGAATATGGCGTACAATCACTAACCAATTGGTTATACGTTAGTCAATAATTAACCAAAAAGACCGTTTTATAAACAATACTCAAAATTTACTGTCGCTATAGGCAGTTTGTAATTAACCAAATGAGTCAGGCGAATGCTCTGCCCACTTATATGCTGATTTAATGGGTGATGGATCATGTTGTTTTGGGTGCATGGGAATAGGGTTGCGACACACATATTATG
>JBNJLU010000124.1:0-5912 GCA_050591185.1 Candidatus Nitrosocosmicus sp. | reverse complement strand
ATTATAGAGAAAACCCTGGTGGATTGCATAGAGTTTTTGCTTCTGTGTACAAATACCATTGTCATTAAAACCAAAAGCCCTGTGGATGCAGCAAGGGTTCTGTGGGCATACTCAATTAGGAATTCAGCCGATGGAGCCAATCCTTTTGGACATAGCGGCCAGTCAGGGCATGACAAGCCAACACCACTGGCACTGACATATCCGCCCATAAACATCAAGCCAAACAAAACACATAGTGTAGCAACAGAGAACAAAAGAACAAACTTATCGTAATTCATTCTTATCGTAATTCACTCTTAAAAGCAGCTAAGCTTAATTTAATTTTATCTAAAAACAAAATAAAGAAAAAGGATTTTGGAATCACCTTTACGCTGTAACGGTGAGTGTTCCTTTCATGAATGGATGGACTGTACAATGATAAGGATACTCACCTGTATCCAGAGTTGATGTGTCTATTGTCCCAGACGCCGCAGCCATTATGAGGCTCGTGTCAAATGCCTGGCCTGCATCCTCCGGACCATTGCCGCTGGTTGCGGTGTGTGGAGCATTGTCATTGTTTACAACCGTAACAGATTCACCCTTCTTTACCGACATCTCTGTTGGGACATATGGCGTATTTCCAGGGGTTGCGGCGCCCGCAGGAATAGTTATTGTGGGTCCAGTTGCCGTTGTAGCCGGAGCTGCAGTGCCACCTCCACCTGCTGCCCCTTCTCCAGCAGTTTCCTCCACTGGGGGCGCTGGTGGTGGAGATGATACAGGTGGTGGATAGCTTGCCGAATAGTCCCAATAGGCAATTGTGATATAGCCCATGATTCCCATAGTGATAAAAACAATGGCTAATCCCTTTAGGAACCGCTTGGGAGATGTTCTAATGATGGGGGTCTCGTCGTGCGTAGTCATAATAATATTCCAATCCTTTTCCAAGTTCAAATGGATCTCTTGTGTCCGCAGGTTTGCCAAACATTGCAGATTTTACAATGTTATAGATAAACAGCACATAGGAGGCCCCAACCATAAAGGCACCAACTGATGCTATTTGGTTCATCAAGGTCAATTCATCTATTGGCAGGTAATCAATAACTCGCCTTGGCATGCCATACAGTCCCAATATGTGCTGGGTAATGAATACCAATATCACTCCAACAAATGCAATGACGAAATGAATCTTTGCCTGTTTTACGTTGTACATCCTTCCCGTTATCAATGGAAACAGATAGTAGATGAATCCTGTAAACGTCATTGAAATGGTTCCCATCAAAAGCAGGTGGAAGTGGCCCACAACCCAATAGCTATCATGGGTTAAAAAGTCAAGTGGCAGTGCGGTATTGACAACTCCCCCGGCCCCTGATGCATAAAACAACATTATGGCCGCAGACCCAAACAGCATTGGCGCCGCAAATTTGATTCTGCCTCCCCACATGGTTGCCAAAAAGTTAAACACGTGCATAGCCGATGATGGAACTGCTGCCAATGTTGCAACCATGAACACAGTCTTTTCGGTAAAACTCATACCCGTGGCGAACATGTGGTGGGCCCAGGATCCAAACCCTATTACCGCTATTAGCACCAGTGCTATTACTCCAGAGTAATAGCTAAACAAAGGCTTCCTGGAGAATGTTGGAATTATTTCATACAACATCCCTATTGCAGGCAGAATGAAAATGTAAACCTCTGGATGGAACGTAAACCAAAACAGATGCTGATAGGCCACAGGATCACCTCCCATCTCAGCGTTGAAGAATCCAGTCACACCCAACCTGTCGGTTGTCAGCATTACCAGAGCAGCAGCAAAAGTCGGTATAGCCACAATAATCATAAGCGAGGTACTCAATGTTGCCCATGAGAAGAGAGACATTTTCATTAATGGCAAATCTGGATGCTTCATCTTCAATATAGTCACCACAAAGTTCACCGCACCCAGTAGGGAGGACAAGCCAAGAAATGTAAGTGCAAATATCCACATATCGGCAGCTGGTGCAGGTGCTTTTAATATGGAATATGGAGGATAGGCAGTCCAACCGGTATCTGAAAAGCCACCCCAAAGCAGAAAAATACTTGGAGGGATCATCCAAAATGCAATAGCATTTAGCTTTGGCCACGCCATATCTTTGTACCTGACCATGATTGGAATTAAATAGTTACCAACACCTGCTGCAAATGGTATTGCCCACAGAAACAGCATTGTGGTACCATGCATAGTAAAGAATCTAGAGAAATCCGCCTGCCCGGTAAATACCTGAATACCAGGGAAAAACAACTCGGCTCTTATGGCCATAGCCAATCCACCACCTGCAAATAGAGCTACAATTGATGTAATAATGTACAATAACCCTATGTCAGTATGGTGGGTGGAAAATATTATTTCCCAAAGCGGCCTAGGCTTTTTTAATTCTAGTACCAATTTTTTAGTATAACACCCTTATATCCCAATTAATCAAATAAAGTCTATAAAAGCATTTGGATTAAACAAAATAATCCAAGTCACAACTTTTCCTAATAGCTAAAGACATAAATTTTATGGAATATTGCAAAAACTAAAGTAGCAAAGTAATTAATCTCTACTAATTAGGATTAATTTAGACTTTAGGCCACAGTAAAAAAGGGATATAAAAAAGAAAAATGGATTTTTAAGTCAGCTTTTACGCTGTGACAGTGAGTGTTCCTTTCATGAACGGATGTACCGTGCAGAAATAGGGATACTCACCTGCTTCCAGAGTTGATGTGTCTATTGTCCCAGAGTCCCCAGCCATAATGAGGCTTGTGTCAAACGCCTGGCCAGCATCCTCAGGGCCATTGCCGCTGGTTGCGGTGTGTGGCGCATTGTCATTGTTTACCACATTGACCACATCACCTTTCTTGACTGACAACTCTGCTGGGTCATATGCCGTATTGCCGGGGGTTGCAGCGCCTGCAGGGATGGATAGTGTTGCACCTGCTGCAGCAGCGGGATTAGTTGCATTGGTAGTGCCGGTTGCATTGGTTGCATTGGCAGCTGGTGCAGGGGTGGTAGTATTTTGTGCTAGTGGACCCGGTTCAATCAACCTAGCTGTTCCACTACCTGTTGTAACTTCACCCGCTCCACCAGGTGCTATAACCCCAGCAGTTCCTGAACCACTGGATATGGTTGGTGCTTCATTTTGTTGCTGCACTGTACCATTCATTGGTACTGGGCCAGAACCATCGTTTGGTTCAACAAACAGTCTTGCCCTCATGTCCTGATGCAATTGGCCGCAATATTCCCTGCAGTGTATAAGATATTCTCCAGGCACATCAAATACATTCCATAACGTGTTTACCCTTCCCGGAACTACATCCATAAGAATTGCAAAATCTGGAATTGCAAAATCATGAATAACATCATTAGAAACCATTTCAAATCTGTAGGGTATGTCTGTTTTTAGGTGAAGCTCATTTACCTCTTTGGTTCCATCGGCATGCTCAAAGGACCAAAACCATTGCTGGCCTATGACTCTAACCGTTTCAGAGTTGGGGGGTGCAAACTCTATTGTGTGCTCCACCCTCCATGATTCAGCACCCACATAAATCAGCAAAGCAATTACAACAACAATAAATGCCCATTCAGGGGTACTGTGACCCATTACTTGGTGCCCCCTAAATCGCCAGAAGCCTTAAACCTTGGGTGAGATTCCCTGAATCTCCAGGTCGTATAAATCTGTACACCCTGAACCACAGCACCTACCGCAAAGGCAACAACCATCATTCTATAAAACAAATCCCAAATTGCTACTCGCCTTATGACAACTTCGCTACCCTCTTCTACAGCCTGTGCGATTTGAATGACACTTTGCATACCGAGGACTGTCAATGAAGCCAAAATAAAAAAAATCAAGATTTTACTATAGGAATAAGCCAATCTCCTTTATTTCACTCTCTGCGGTTTGGTTAACCTATATCTAATTTAAGGTTTTTGCTACCAAAGAGGAAAATTATTACCATCTGTTAACAAAATCCGGAACACCAAGAAAAAATTTCAGTAATCCATCAGGAACCTACGTATATCCATTATGTTTATTCCGCATAGTGAAACAATATTGTTGACATTCTTAAATATATTCAGCGAGGCGTTTGGCACTTGAATGTTATACACTGAAGAGGGTTTTAGATTCATTATAAGTGAAATGGCAGCCTTGATTGGGTCTAAATGGGATACAAGAAGGACATTTTCGTTTTTGTGTTTTGCTGTTATTTCCTTTAATAACTCGGATACCCTTTTTTTCACTGCGCCAAACGACTCAACTTCAAATTCCAAAAGGGAATTGTCATCATCATTGTCACTGTAAAACTTTACAAAAAGATCGCCATGGGTATTTATCAAATCATCATAATACATACCCACAAGTTTGCCCAACTCTATCTCAAACAGTCGCTCATCCGTATCAAAAGGCACATTAACAATATTGGAAACAATTTCGGCAGTCTCCACCGTTCTTATGACGGGGCTTGAATAAATTTTATGGATATCAATGGTCGACAGAATTCCAGCCGTATGCTTAACCTGTTCTCGTCCCAAATCAGTCAAATGGGATTCGAGATTTCTGCCAACTAAAAGTTTTTTTACATTGTTATTAGCTTGACCATGCCTCATAAATATGATAAGTGACATAACCTAACAAGAATAAATCAAAATTATATTAATATTAAGCGATTGGACTGACTGCAAAACACTCTGTTTGGATCATAAATATATTTAAAACCTAACAAGTTAATTGACACAATCAGTATGAAAATAGGAATTATTGGTGGAACTGGCGGTATGGGGGAAGGTTTTGTCCAAAGGTGGTGTCTCAACCACGATGTTTTGATAGGATCAAGGGACAAACAAAAGGCAGAAAAAGCTGCTGAAGACAACCTAAACAACATTAAGGGAGTGTTTGCAGACAAACTAAGGGGTACTATATCAGGCAATGATAACATATCCATATCGAAAGAAAGTGACGTTTTGATTCTTTCCATTCCGTACGACAACATAATTGGAACGTGCAAAGACATCTCAAACACCATTAATGACAATTGCGTAATAATCTCGCCCATAGTTCCCATGGGAAGAAATGAGAGCGGTTTTTATTACATACCTATTGAAGAAGGAAAAAAATCTGCAGCGGTTTTGGTTGCGGAAAACCTCCCAAACTGTAACAAAATTGTATCTGCCTTTCACACCATTTCAGAAATAAAACTAAAGAATCTAAAGATGCCCCTCAATGCAGACACTTTTGTGTGTACCGACAATAAAGAATCCCTTTCTGTAGTTAACAGTCTCATAAACGAAATTGAGGGACTCCGGTCAATTTTTCTTGGCCCACTATCCCTGTCATATCAGGCAGAAGTTATTACTCCAATGATACTCAATGCGTCAAAACAAAACAAGATCAAACATCCGGGCATAAAACTAGTATAAGCCAACCCTTTAATACAAAAAAACAACAACTAGTTTTAAAATGGATTTTGACAGAATAGACAAAAAAATAAGGAATAGCCGAAAGGAATGGATGTTCCCATTAGGGGTTCTGTTCATTGTGATGGCATCCATTATTTTTTTGAGAAACCTTATTCTAATAACCACAGAATTGGGAATAGAGTTTTTTATTGATAATTTTACTAATTCTGAGATCACAAATGAGAAATTTGTAATAGTAATGATAATTATAGGTATTGTCCTTATATATTTTGGAAAAATCAAAAGAAAAAACTATCAAAACGAGATACAATGAAATCAGTCTATAGAGCCTTCTTTAGGAAAAGATCGATTTTATCCATAGCCTCTTCCAACATGTTTTCCTCAGGAAGGTAAACAATCCTAAAATGCTTTGATCCGTCATCTCCAAACCCGGACCCATGGACAGTCAATTTCCAGGGACCGAAGGTGAGCATTCGGCTTTCGTCACGATAATGAC